>JACQVA010000082.1 GCA_016210005.1 Deltaproteobacteria bacterium
CATACGAGTCCTCCTTGATGAGAAAACTCCTCGACGCCCCCATTCGATATCGCTCGACTCCGCTCCTTACAGCTCATTCACCCACCCCACCGCAACGAATCGGACCTACTTCCCGTTGCAGAAACGTGACGTTGAATACCCCACTTCTGCAAGGAAACACTGCGATCACGACAGCACGACAACACGAAAGCGGGACGAGGGACCGTGTCGAACCCTTCGCCGATGGACTCCTCGATTCGTGCTTTCGCGCTGTCGTGCTTTCGTGATTCTCCGCTCCGCATCGCAACGCCCTTCAGGTGCCCGGCTGCGCGTCAGGCGAGTGCTGGTGCATCCCGCCTTGGTGAAACGGGAAATCACCAGCGACCGCTGGGGTCGCTACTCGCGCCAGACCGCAGCCGAGCCTGAACGGCTGGCCGGAGCGATCACCGCTCGGCTAGCGTTGGTTGCATGATCGCCTTCACGGGCTGTCCGGCGCCGGGACGCAGTTCACCCTGTCCCCCGTTGGTTTGCACACGAACACCCTTCTTCCCGCCCCGAAGAAGCCCCCGTTGCGCGTTACGTAGAGCGTGGAGCCATCGCCGCTGGTCGCGACGCCGCCGTAGCTGCAGCCGCCCAAGACGGTGAGGCAGCCCATCAGAAGTCCAATCGTGATGATGCGTGTCATCGTTCCGTTCCCCCTTTCGGCTGTCGGTTACCTGACATCTCCATCCTGAACCTCCGTCCCCCTCCGCTTGCACCCGGCGGCGCCCGGCCGTAGTTCACGATTCCTTCCTTACAGCGCATCTTCGTAGAGCAATGCAAGGCGCCGGAACCGTGGCCCGTTGCAGAAACGCGACGTTGAACACCCAACTTCTGCAACGGAAGCCCTGCGATCACGACACCACGATAGGACGACAACGCGAAAACACGGAGTCATGACCACCAACTCCCCGGTTCGTGCTTTCGAGCTGTCGTGTTTTCGTGATGCTCCGGTCCGACGGAGGCGATCACGACAGCACGAAAGGTCGACAACACGAAAACTCCCCACAGCCATCACAGCACCACTCGTTTCACAATCAGGGTCGGGGCATTGAAGTTGAGCAGGAGGCCGATGTGGAGATGGGTGGCCTTCAGATATGACTTGAGCTGGGCGAAATGGACGTCCTCCAGCGCCTTGACGGCCTTGATCTCCAGAACGATCTCGCCCTCGACGAGCAGATCCAGTCGATGCAGCCCCACCTCCTCCCCTTCGAACGAGACGCGCACTTCGCGCTGCTGCTCGAAGCGGATGCCTCGGTGCTCGAAGGCAACCACGAGAGCATTCTCGTAAACGCTCTCCAGAAAGCCCGGCCCCAAAGCTCTATGAACTGCCACCGCCGCGTCGAGGATTCGTCCCGACAGGGCCTCGAAGTCATGGCCAACCGACTTCTCGGTTCGTGCTTTCGAGCTGTCGTGCTTTCGTGATTCTCCCGTCTGCATCGCAACCCCCTTCACGCGCCCGCGAGAATCGCGTTGACTGTCGCCGCAGCCGCTGGTAGCCGTTGGCGTATGGCACTCAAGGACTTCGCCAAGTACCTTAAGGGCAAGCCGTTGCCCGAGCTCTTGCATCGGGCGCGGAAGGAGAGCCTGAAGCGCATCCTTGCGCAAGAAGACATCGGCCGGCCGCGCCGGCCGGCGCCGAAGCGAGCCGGGGCTAAGTAGGTGCTCTATATCGACACCTCGGTATTGCTCGTCTACACCCTGACGCAGGCGCCGTGCCACGGTCATCGTCGGCGCCAGCTTGCCTTGTAGGTAGCGGGACAGGGAGCTGGGGTGCAGCCGCTCTCCGCGGGGCGATCGCACCCGCTTCGCCATGCGGGACAGCTTCCGCGTTCGCACTTCCTGGCGGAAGCTCTCCGCCAGATCGACCCGAATGTCCGGGTCATCCGGGAACTTCTTGATGGGACCCGGATTGGCGCCCCGAGGGTCCGGGTTGCTGTGCGAGCGGCGACTCATCTCAGGCATCAAGGGCGATATCCCCTCCTGGATCAGCGGCCCAGTCGACGAAAACGGCTGGCATGACAGCAGGTGACGAATGCTGTCTCGAACGCCGCGACAGTTAGTCCAAGCGCGCCGACCGTGTCAAGGAAAATAATTCCCCTCTCGTGGATGGGGCCGGCGTCTACTCGAAACTACCACAGCGGTGGGTGTTTCGCTCACGCTTCGTATTCGTGCCGCCTGTACGAACCTCGCGGCTCACTTTCGTCATCGCGGAATGGCCGGGAGAAACCTTTGCCGGGATCGGCGCTGACGGAGATCAGGGTTGGTTGGGGCAGCCGCGCGCTGAGCGACCGTCTCCGGAAGTCTTGCCGTGGCGCGCAGATTCGTGTTTGCAGACGGCGCTGCCCCCTTCGCGAACGACTTCGCCGCGGCCCTGCCCTTGTCGCGCCCGGCCGCCCGGCGTATGAGCCGGTCACCATGAGCCCGCAACACCAACCGGCCGGCGGCTGAAGTTGATGAGTCGCCTGTTCGCCATCCCGCTTCGGGCCCCGCGCCTGACCTTGGCGGTTATGCTCGCGCTGACGGCGTTCTTCGGCTTCTTCGCCCGCGCCATCCGGGTGGATAGCTCGATGGACGACCTGCTGCCGGCAAATGATCCGGACAAGCACTACCACGACAGCGTCAAGGCCGACTTCGGCGACGACGAGATCGCCGTCATCGGCGTGTTTGCCGACGACGTGTTCGCTCCGACTACGCTCGCCAAGATCGACACGCTATCGCAACGCTTGGCTCAGATTGAAGCGGTGCGCGAGGTCGTGAGCCTGACCACCGTCAAGGGCATCACCATGAGCGACTCCGGCCTGAGCGCTGGCCGCCTGATGTCACAGCTGCCGCGCACGCCGGCACAGGCGGCCGAGCTGCGCGCTGCGGTGCTGGCCAACCCGCTCTACCTCAAGAACATCGTCTCGCCCGACGGGCGCGCCGCCGGCATCACCGTGGTCTTCGAGTCGATGACCGATGAGCTGTTTCTGGCGCGCGGCATCGAACCACAAATGCGCGCGCTGCGAGCCGAACTGCCGGGGCCCGAGCAGTTCGCTCTCACCGGTATCCCGACCATCAAAGCGAACGGGGCACGCCTGATGGAAAGCGACACGCGCACGTTCACCGCGCTGTCGCTGCTGCTCGTGGTCGTCGTGCTCAGCTTGGCCTTTCGTACTCCGCGCGGCGTGCTCATTCCGCTGTCGACGGTGATCATCGGCGTGGTCTGGACCAGCGGCCTGATGGTGTTGCTGGGCACCTCGATCAACATGGGCACACTGGTGTTGAACCCCCTACTGATGGTGATCGGCATCGCTTCGGGAATCCATTTGATCAGCGAGTATTACGCCGAAGCGCAGCCGGGGCGCACCGCGCAAGTAGTCGTCGCCCAGACGATGGCCCGGGTACGCCTGCCGGTGGCGATTGCGGCCGCGACCACACTGATCGGCTTCGGCACGCTGGTCTTCACCCCGATTCGCGGCGTACGCGAGTTCGGTGCTTACAGTGTCTTTGGCATCACGGTGATCGTGCTCGCGGCCTTCACGGTGGTTCCCGCGCTGTTGGTGCTCTTGCCGCTGCCACGCGCAATTCCTGCGCACCGTGAAGACGATGGCAACCGACTGGCAAGCCTGCTCCGGCGCATCGGCGCCTTCTCTGTGCGACACAGCCGCGCGGTCTTACTGGCCAACGCCATCGTCATCGGCATCAGCCTGTGGGGAATCGGCCGAATTCGGGTTGAAACCGACTACCTCGGTTTCTTCCACCCGCAGAGCCGGATCCGCACCGACAACGCTTTGATCGCCGGCCGGCTCGCCGGCACACAGCCGATCTCCGTCGTCATCGACGGCCACGCACCACAGGCAGTTACGCGCCTGGACGTGCTGGCTGCCATGCACGAGCTGCAGCAGTTCATCGAGCGACAGCCGGGGGTGGACAAGACCATGTCGGTGCTGGACTACCTGGCGCTGGTGCGCCGCGCGCTGCAAGCTGATGCGCTCACCGCCCTACCCGACTCGCAAAGCGAGGTCGATCAGATCCTGATGTTGGCCGAGGCGGACGACCTCCGGCCGGTGCTGAGTTCGGACGCGTCGCGGGCCAACATCATAGTACGCACCAAGTTGTCAGGCTCGGCCGACGTACGTGAGTTCGTCGCGGGCGTGCGGGCGTTTGCCGCGGAGCATTTTCCCGGCCGCATCACCGTCCGCCCGACCGGCACCGCGGTGTTGCTCAACCAGTCGGCGGACGCGCTGGCGTGGGGCCAAGTCACCGGCTTGTGGCAGGAGCTGGTGGTGCTTTTTGCATTGCTGGCGTTGATGTTTCTGTCCCTGCGGGTGGGGCTTTTGGCGCTCATCCCGAATATAGTGCCGACGGTTGTCCTGTTCGGGCTGATGGGCTGGAGCGGAATCAGCTTGAACATCTCAACCAGCATGATCGCCGCCATCGCCATCGGCGTCGCCATTGACGACACCATCCACTTGCTGAGCGCCTTCAACGAGGCGCTGCGCCGCACCGGAAGCCAGGAGCAAGCCATCATCGCAGCCATGGGCTCCGCGGGTCAGGCTGCCTTCTTCATCGCACTGGCGTTGTCGGCCGGGTTCTTCATCGTCTGCTTGTCTAACTTCCAGCCGGTGATGCACTTCGGCCTGCTCGCCGGTGCCACCATGATCATCGCGCTCGCCGTCGAGCTGTTCTTGACGCCGGCACTGCTGACCACGACCAAGATCATCACGCTGTGGGACTTGCTGTTTCTCAAGCTCGGTCCCGAGCCCCAGCGGCAGATCCCGCTGTTCGCCGGCTTGCGTCCGTTCCAGGCGAAACTGGTTGTGCTTATGGGACACCTAGAGTCCGCCGCGCGCGGCGCCTTCATCACTCGGCGCGGGGAGCTGAAGCCGGAGCTGTACGTACTACTCAGCGGCTGTGCCGAGGTTCGCAGCGGAAACGACCGCCGCGTCATCCGTAGCCTTGGCCGCGGCGAGGTCATCGGCGAGATGGGGCTGGTACGCCAGCGCCCGCGCTCGGCCGACGTGGTAGTAGCCGACGACCTGGAGTACCTCGTCCTCGACCAGCGCTTCTTGCAGCGCTTGCGCCGGCGCTACCCCCGCATTGCCGCCACCGTGTTCTTCAACCTCACCCGCATCCTCAGCGATCGGCTCGAAAACACCACCGCCGCCCTGGCGCGCAGGCCGGCCGGCAGCGCCCGCGCCGGTACGGATTGAAGCCAGCCGCGCGTTGCATTGCGCCCCAATGTGCCATATATGGCAACCACATGAACCCTCCGCAGAAGACCACCGTCTATCTCGACGCCGAGGACTATCAGCGGCTCAAGACCATGGCCCGCCGTCAAGGGCGCAGGCCCGCCGAGTTGGTGCGTGAGGCGGTGGCAGTGTACGCGCGCGGCGGCGGTACCGCCGTTCCCCGCAGCCTCGGCAGCGGACGCAGCGGCAAGCGCAATCTCAGCGAGCGGGCCGAGCAGCTGCTCAAGGGCATCGGCCGCGCGCGATGATCGTCGCCGATACCGGCGCGGTCCTGGCCCTGCTCGATGCCGACGACCGACACCACGTGACCCTACGGGAGCTGTTCGAGAAGCGGCCGTCGGCGTGGCTACTACCGTGGGCGGTTCTGCCGGAGGTGGACTACCTGGCCCACAGCCAGCTGGGAGCGGGGGTCGCCCAAGCCTTCCTCGATGACCTGGCGGCGGGAGCGTTCATGGTCGAGTGGGGCAATGAAGCCGACCTGGATCGGGCGCAGGAGCTGAACCGGAAATACCGCGCGTTGCAGCTGGGCTTGGTTGACACCGTGGTCATGGCGATCGCCGAGCGCCGGCAAGCAGAGGCCATCGCCACTTTGGATCTCCGCCACTTCGGCACGGTGCAGCTCCACCGCCGGTTGAAGCTCCTGCCACGGGACCTGTAGGACGGATTGTCGCCAGCCCTTTGCTGCGCGCCGCAATGCCGCTCCGCCCACTACCCACCGCGGCGGGCATCACGCTCCGCGAACAGGTTCTACTCGTCGCCTCGGCCGCCCCCCGGCGGCGGGCCACCGGACTGACGAATCGCGAGGAACGACACCAGCGCGACGCGCGTCCGGCAAATTCGGCCGAACTCAGCGCCGGCCACTGGACGGAACGCAACCCGCCGTGTAAGCGTGACCAGTCATCACGGAGACCATGGCATGCCTCGATCCGCACCGACGCGCGAGCGCGCATTCGTCTTTATCGAAGAAATCGGCGCGCTGCGCGAGCTGTGCAAGCACCTAGCAGAGAGCGAACGCTTAGGCGTCGACACGGAATTCGTCGGCGAGCGCACCTACCTGCCGCAGCTCGAACTCATCCAGGTGGCCACCGAACAGGTGTGCGCCGTGCTCGACTGCCGCTCTCTGGAGCGGCTGGATCCCTTCTTACCGCTGCTGTTCGATAAGCGCATCGAGAAGGTATTCCACGCCGGCCAGCAGGATCTCGAACTGTTCTTCCTGCTGACGCAGCAGGTACCGGCGCCGTTGTTCGACACGCAGGTGGCGGCGGCAATGGTGGGCTATGGGGCGCAACCGGGGTATGCGCCGCTGGTGGAACGGTTGCTCGGCGTAACCGTCGAGAAGACTGAGACCTTGACCGACTGGACGCGCCGCCCGCTGAGCGCGGCGCAGCTGGCGTACGCCGCCGACGATGTCCGCTACCTGCCGCAGCTCCACGACCAGCTGCGTCAGCGCCTGCACGAGCTACAGCGCACGGCGTGGGTAAGCGAGGAATTCCGCCGTCTGGAACAGAGCGCCGCGGCCGGCCGGCTGTCGCCCCGCGAGGCCCATCTGCGCGTGCGCGGACGCGGCGCACTGCGCGGTAAGGCGCTCGCCATTTTGCGCGAATTGGCGGCCTGGCGCGAGGAAGAGGCGCGCCAGCGCAACAAACCGCGCGGCAGCTTGATGAAGGACGACCTGCTGGTGGAGCTGGCTCGCCGCGCCCCCACGACACCGGCCGCACTGCGCCAATTGCGCGGCTTGTACTCGCGCGAACTCGAGCGCAGCGGCACCGCCATCGTCGCCGCTGTCGAACGGGCCCTCGCTCTTCCAAAACATGAATGGCCCGAGTCACCTCAACGCCACGGCCACGAGAGCGCGCCGACGGGCTTGGTCGAGCTGCTGCAAGCGGTGTTGCGCAGCTGCGCCGAGCACGCCCACATCGCACCGACATTGCTGGCGACCACCGGCGACCTGGAGCAACTTGCCATCCGCCATGGCACGCCCCCCGCGCTGGAGCTGCCAGTGCTGCAAGGCTGGCGGCGCGAGATCGCCGGCGAGCAGCTGCTACGCCTGCTCAACGGCCAGGCCACCGTCTGCGTCGAGTCGGAGACGCGCCGGCTGCGGCTCGAGCCCGTGCGCCGCTGAGAATTTCGGACTTCGGATTGCGGCCGTGGATCGCGGATTGCGGAATGAACCGGAACGACGGCCGCAGCCGAGCGATTGCGAGCTGCTGTGCCCCCCCGTGCCTCGGTGGTTGATTCTTTGTCTTCTCCAACGTCTGAGAAGCTCCGCACCGAGCGCGTGACAGCGGCACGCGGTCGCGGTATTTAGTCAGCGGGAGGACTTGCGAATGCAGAGACGAACCGCTCTGACCCGATGCGTGCTGGCGCTCTCGTTGTTGTTGGCTGTGCCGGGCGCGTACGCCCAAATGTACCAGCCCTTACCCGAGCAAGCGCCGGTGGTAGCCGACCGGGCGCCGAGTCCAGCCACCGCGTTGTTGGCCGCCGGTATCAACGTCGCCTACGTGCCCGCTCGGCTGGCGCTGAGCAGCGTCGGTATCGCCCTCAGCGGACTAACCGGCTGGCTCACGGCCGGCAACACCGACGCCGCTGACGACGTGTGGAACGTGCTGAGCGGCTCTCCCTACCTCACCCCGAACATGTTGCGGGGGAGCGAGTCGTTCCGCTTCGGCCCATGGCACACCGGCCGCTGAGAGGCCCGGCGGCCTGCTCTTCCAGCGCCGGCTGAACCGTTGATCCGTCATGCCCCAGCCGGACGTGCTGATCATCGGCGGGGGCGTAATCGGCTGTGCGATTGCGTACACGCTCACGCACCAGTGCTCGCTGCGCGTGCTGCTGCTGGAGCGCGCCACGCTCGGCAGCGGCGCAACCAACGCCGCCGCGGGCCTGCTCGCCGTCGCCAGCAGCCATGCTCCGGGTGGCGTCCTCTTCGAGCTGCGCCGGCGCAGTGCGGCACTGTTTCCCGAACTCGTCGCCCGGCTGCGAGCGGAGAGCGGGATCGACCCCGAGTACAGGCAAGGCGCACTGCTGGAGCTGGGGTTTAGCGGGCGCGAGGGCGACGAGCTGCAGCGGCTGGTCCAGCGTCGGCGGGAGCAGCAGTTCGACGCTGAGCTGCTTGATGCCGGCACGGCCCGGCAGATGGAGCCGTTGCTCTCAGAGGAAGTGCGCGTGGCGGCTCGCTTCGGGGGCGAGCATTGCATCAACAGCGAACGCCTCACCGCCGCGCTGGCAGAAGCGGCGCGACGGCGCGGCGCCGAGGTGCGACTCAACGCGCCGGTGACGGGCTTCGAAACCGCTGGCACGCGTGTGTTGCGGGTGCGCAGCGCTGACGAGTGGATCTGCCCGGGTGCGGTCGTGCTGGCTGCGGGCACGTGGTCGGTCGAGATCGCCGCCCAGCTGCGGGTGCGCGTGCCGCTGCGCCCGGCACGGGGTGAAATGCTGGCACTGCGGCCCAGCCAGCTACCGAATCACTTCGTCACTTGGGATGACGGCTATCTCATTCCGCGTGCTGACGGAGAGTTGCATGTCGGCAGCACCGTCGAGTACACCGACTGCGTCGAAGTCACCGCGGCCGGTGCCGCTCTGCTCAAACGCCGAGCGCTGCAGATGATGCCGGCGCTGGCGGACGCACCGGTGGTGCGCCGCTGGGCGGGGCTGCGGCCCTGCCCCACCATCCGCCGGCCGATTATCGGACCCGTGCGTGGCTTTGAAAACCTCATCCTCGCCACCGGTCACCACCGCAACGGCGTCCTGCTCGCTCCCGTCACCGGCCAGCTGGTCACCGAGCTGCTAACCACTAACGCCACCAGCCTACCGCTCCAGCCTTTCTCCTATCGGCCACGGTAGCAGCGATCGGAGCAACAGAGATGACACAGGCAAGCGCGGATCGCAGTTTTGGACGGGTGACGGTTTTGCTCGGCGCCAACAACGGCAAGTATCCACACGGCAATTCTGTCTTGGTGCGGGGGCGCGACGCTCGGCTGATCATCGACCCGTCACTGGCGGTGGCGGCCCGGGCCAAGGAGCTGCGCGGCGCGGCGGAGGTCATGGTGGTTAGCCACGCGCACGAGGACCACATCGCCGGCGTCTTCGTGTTTCCTGAAGCAGAGGTCTTCGCCCATCGCGAAGATGCCATCGGCATGCGCAGCGTCGAGGGGCTGATGGCGATCTACGGCTACGGTGCCGAACTGACGCCGGGCATGCGCGACTATGTCATCGACCACTTCCACTACTGCGCACGGCCGGACACGCAGGAGTTCGACGACAGCGCGGTGTTCGAGCTCGGCGGCGTGCGGGTGCGCGCCTTTCACCTCCCCGGGCACACGCGCGGGCACTGTGCCTTTCTGATCGAGCCCGAGGGGGTGTTGTTTCTCGGCGACATCGATCTGAGCGGTTTCGGGCCGTACTACGGCGATGCCTGGTCGAGCGTGGATGATTTTGCGCGCTCACTCGAGCGCGTGCGTGCCATCGAAGCCCGCGTCTGGGTGTCGGCCCATCACGTCGGCGTCATCGAAGACCCGGCGGTGTACGAAAAGCGCCTGGCGGCGTTCACCGCCAAGATTACCGAACGCGACCAGGCGATTGTGGAGTTCTTGCGCGAGCCCCATACACTCGCCGAGATGGTGCGCCGGCGCTTTCTCTACCCGCCGCAGGCAGAGCTTCCTTTCATCGACATGGCCGAGCAGCACACCATCGAGCAACACTTACGGCGGCTGGCCGCCGCGGGCGCCGTTGTAGAAATGGAACCGGGAGTGTTTCGGCATAGCTCCGGTGTGCCTACGCCGCCGCCGGCTCGAACAGGGCCGCGGTGAAGGCCTCGGCTTCGAACGGCCGCAGGTCATCAAGCGCTTCACCCAGGCCGACGTAGCGAATCGGCAGCTGCAATTCGCTCTTGACCGCGAGTACCACACCGCCTTTGGCGGTGCCGTCGAGCTTGGTAAGAATAACGCCGGTGAGCGGCAGGGCCTCCTGAAACAGGCGCGTTTGGCTGAGGGCGTTCTGCCCGGTCGTGGCGTCGAGCACCAGAAACGACTCGTGCGGCGCGGCGGGAATCTCACGGCCGATGACGCGCACGATCTTCTTCAGCTCCTCCATCAGGTTGGCTTTCACGTGCAGGCGGCCGGCGGTGTCGATGATGACGACGTCCGCGCCCCGGCTCTGCGCCGCCTTCAAGCCGTCGAACACGACGGCCGAAGGGTCGGCGCCGCTTTGGTGCTTCACCAGATCGCAGCCGGCCCGTTCTGCCCACACTTCCAGTTGCTCACTGGCGGCGGCGCGAAAAGTGTCGGCCGCCACCAGCAGCACGGAATTACCTGCGCTGCGGTAGCGGTGCGCGAGCTTGCCGATGCTGGTGGTCTTACCGACGCCATTGACGCCGGCAACGAGTATCACCAGCGGTTTGGCCGTGGGTCGCTCGGGCGGGTTATCGCCGAGGAGCGCGCGAATCTCCGCCTTGAGCGCTTCGAGCACGGCCGTCGCCGAGTCCAGCCCGGGGTGCCGGCGCAACGCGGCGATCAATCGCTGCGTGGTCGCCAGCCCGACGTCGGCCAGAATCAGAGCCTCCTCCAAGTCGTCCAGCCACGCCGCCAACGTGCGATCGCGCCCGAGGGTCTCGCGCAAGCGGGCGCCGAGGAGCGCGCGGGTCTTGCTCAGCCCGGCGCGGAACGCCGTCCACGGGCTCGCCGGCTCAGCCGCTGCCGCCGCCGCGGGCGGCGCAGCGGGCAACGGTCTTCGCCGCCACCACGACAGCACCGCGATCAGGAGCGAGACCAGCAACACCGCCGCGGCGGCGCCCAAGAGCAACTCTGGACTCGGCTGGTTCACGCTAGCACAACTGCCGAGGCACCGGCCTGGCGGCCGCGCCGTTGCGGGGAGACGCTTGCATACTCCTGTAGTACCGCGATCGCCTGCCGCCGGCGCGAAGCCGGCGCCGGCAACCTCTACCGCATCGCCACCGAGATCACCTTCGACAACCCGGGCTCCTGCATGGTGACGCCGTAGAGGTTCTCGGCGCATTCCATCGTCCGCTTGTTGTGCGTGATGACGATGAACTGCGAGGTCTCGCTCATCTCGCGCACCATCTGCGTAAAGCGGCTGATGTTGGCATCGTCCAGCGGCGCATCCACCTCATCGAGGAAGCAGAACGGTGTCGGGTTGATCAAGAACAGCGAGAAAATCAGGCTAACTGCCACCAGCGCTTTCTCACCGCCGGAGAGCAAACTGACCGTATCGAGCCGCTTGCCCGGCGGCCGCACGATGATCTCGACGCCGCTATCGAGCAGATTGTGCTCGTCGGTCAGCACCAGCCGCGCCTCGCCGCCGCGGAACAGCCGCGGAAAGACCACCTGAAAGCGCTCGTTCACCTTCTCGAAGGTTTCGGCGAAGCGGGCACGCGAAGCCCGATTCAGGCGCTGGATGGTACGTTCGAGATCCGCCAGCGAACGTTCAAGATCTTCCTTTTGGGTACGCAGGAACTGCGCCCGTTCTTCGAGTTCGCGCAGCTCGTCGATCGCGCTGACGTTGACCTCGCCGATGCGCGCCACTCGTTCGCGCAGGATCTGCAAGCGCTCGGCCGCACCCTCCTCGGGCTGGTGCGGGTAATTAGGCGCTTCCTGCGGCAGCTCGACGCTGTACTTCTCCCGCACGGTAGCGCAGAGGTGCTCGCCCTGGAGCCGGTGTTCGGCCAAGGCGATGTCCGTTTGCGTGCGCGTGTCGCGCCGCTGCTCCAGCTCGGCGCGTTCGGCACTGAGCACCTGCTCGCTCGCACCGACCGCGCCGGCGGCGCCCTCGACCGCCTGGCGCGCACCCACCACCTGTTCATCGAGCAGCGCGCGGCGCGCCTCCTGCTCGCTCGCCACCGCTTCGGCCTCTTCTAGGGTTTGCTGCAATGAGGCGCGTTCGCGGGTGGTTTCCTGCGCTTCCACCGCCAGCGAGCGCTCGCGCTCCGCCAGCTCTTCACGATTAGCGGCGAGGCGTTTCAGCGCCGCCGCCGCCGCATGTTGGCGCTCGCGGCGCTCGGCCACCCGCACCTTGGTTGCGGTCACCTCCGCACCCAAGGCTTCCGCCGTAGCCGCGGCGGCTTCCGCCGCCGCCTGCCGGCGGCGCAGTTCGCCGTCGCCGACCTGTTCACTCTCCGCCAGCTCCAGCAAAGCCACCTGCAGTTGTTCGAGCTCACCCGCGGCCCGCTCGTCCTCCGCGGCCAGCGCCTCGGCCTCGAAGCGCAGCACCTCGAGGCGGTCGGTCAGCCGCGGGCATTCGCGCTCCAGACGTTCGACATCCTTTTCCGCCGCCACCAGTTCGAGGGTGGCGGCGTGCAAATCGCGATCGAGGGCGGCCAGCGCCGCCTCTTGGTCGCCGATGCGCTCACAGACTGCGGCCAGCGCCTCATCACCAGCGGTGATCCGAAGCTCCAGCTCGGCCGCCTGTTCGGTCAGCTCTTGCAGCTCGCGCCGGCGCGCCAGGATTTCGGTCTCAATCGGCTCGGCGCTGCCGCCGGTAATCACCCCGGCAGCGTCGATGACGTCGCCGTCGGGCGTCACCATGGTCACGTAACGGCCGTTCTGGCGCCAGAGCGAAAGCGCGGCGCGCAGATCGGGCACCAGCACCACCTCGCCCAGCAGCATCTCGACCACTTGGCGATAGCGTTCATCCACGCGCACCAGATCGAGCAGCCGCGAGCTGCTACCGTTCATGCCCGCAGCACCCAGACCGTCGAGCGGCACCGGGCGCGGCGTCACCGGAACGAAACTGCCGCGGCCCGAGGCTTGTTCGCGCAGCGTGGCCACAGCACCGACGCCGGCTTCGGCCTCATCGACGATCATGTACTGCAAGCGATCGCCGAGCACCGCAGCGACGGCCCGCTCGTATTCGCGCGGGGCATCGATCACATCTGCTACGACTCCCAGGACGCCGTCGGCGGGTTGTTCGCTGGCCATGATCGAGCGCACGCCGGCGTGATAGCCTTCGTAGTTGCGCTGAATATCCGCCAGCGAGCGCAGGCGCGACTGCACCTGCACGCAGGCGGCGCGCCGCCCACTCAGCTCACCTTCGAGCCGGCGGCGGTCTTCAGCCAGTTGGCGCAGCCCGGCCACGCGCTGCTCCTTCTCACCGGCGGCAGTCTGCAAACGCTGCTGCAGCAGGACGACGTCGTGCCGGCGCGTGGCCAGATCACGTTCGGCGGCTTCGAGCTGGCCGGCCAGCGCTTGCCGTTCTTCCTGCAGCCGCAATAAGCGCCTTTGCGCGTCTTCACGCCGGCGTGTGGCAGCAGCCGAGTCATTGCGCAGCTGAGCCATACGGGTCGCCAGCGCCACCAGCGCAGCCTTGGCCTCCTCGACGGCAGCGTGCGCCGCTCGCTGAGCCGAACGCGCCAGTTCGATCTCGGCCTCCTTGCTCGCCAGCTCGCCTTCCTCGAACAACAGCCACCGGGCGCATTCGTCGCGCTCGCGCTCGGCCGCGCTCACTTCCTGCGCCAGTGCCGTAGCGCGGCTGGCGCTGGCTTCACGCTCCGAGTGCAAGCGCGCCAGCCGCCGCTCCCGCTCGTGCAGCTGCTGGCGCATCAATTCGATCCGCTGGCGCTGGCTCTCGCGCTCGGCATCGAGCACGGCGAGCGCTTCACGGCGCTCGGCCAGGGCGGACTCGGCCGCCGCCAGCGCCGCCGCCGCCTGCTCGCGGGTTTGCTCGGAGGAGGCAATCTGCTCTTGCAGCCGCTCCTCATCCGCCAACAGCTCGAGCCGCCGTTGTTCGAGTGCTTCGATCTCGACGCCCAGCTGCCGCCACTGCCAGCTGCTCAAGCCCAGCTCGAGCGTGCGAATCTCGTCTTGCAGGGCGCGATACTGCTCAGCCTTCTTCGCCTGGCGGTTCAAGTATTGGATCTGGCGCTCGAGCTCGTGGAGGATGTCGGTGACCCGCGCGAGGTTGTCGCGCGTACGCTCCATCTTACGTTCGGCGGCCAGCTTGCGGCTGCGATAAAGCGTGGTCCCGGCCGCCTCCTCGATGAACAAGCGGCGGTCCTCCGGCTTGGCGTTGACGAGCTGCTCGACCCGCCCCTGCTCGATGATGGCGTAGGCCTTGCTGCCGATGCCGGTACCGAGAAACAGCTCGGTGATGTCCTTGAGCCGGCAGGCGGTCTTATTGATAAAATACTCCGATTCACCGGAGCGAAAATAACGGCGCGTTACCATAATTTCCGCCAGATCACGGAAATGCGCCGGGATCGTCGAGACATCGATGTCCGGGTCGAGCGGCTCACCGGTCGCGCGCGTCTGGCCGGTGTTTTCGAAGGTCAGCGAGACCTCGGACATGCCCAGCGGCGCATTGCGCTCGTTGCCGTTGAAGATGACGTCTTCCATCGCCGCACCCCGCAGGTGCTTGGGGCTCTGTTCCCCCAGCACCCAGCGGATGGCGTCGACCACGTTCGACTTGCCGCAGCCGTTGGGCCCGACGATGCCGGTAATGCGCGAAGGAAAACTGAGGACCGTTCGCTCGGCGAACGACTTGAAGCCGACTAACTCAAGCTGCTTGATCCGCATCTCATCACCACCACCCCACGATCGAGTATTTCACAGCGTTCTTCACTGAGTCAAGAAAACAACCGGCCCGCCCACGCGAGCCCGGCCACTTACTCCTGCAATTCGGTGTTCCAGTACGAGGCATCCACGGTGGACAGGAACGGCACCCACTCCTCGTAGTGTCGCAAGCTAAAGGTCTGCATCATGAACGGCGTCCACTCCGGCCGCCGGGGCGCCCGCAGCAGACGCATGCCAGCCTGATCCGGGGTCCGGCCCCCTTTGCGGCGATTGCAGGCATGGCAGGAGCAAACCACGTTCTCCCAGCGCGAGGTTCCCCCCTGCGAGCGCGGCACGACGTGATCGAGGTTCAACTCGGAGCGCGAAAACCTGTGGCCGCAGTACTGGCAGGTGTTGCGGTCGCGGGCATAGATGTTGAACCGGCTGAAGCGCACCTGCCGGCGCGGCAGCCGGTCGTAGGCAACCAGCAGAATCACCCGCGGCACACGAATGACGCGATCGACCATCCCGATCGTGTCGTCGTGCACCGAGGCCGACAATTCGCTCCAGCTGTCGAAGTCGAAGGTCTGGTATTGGCCGTTCACGGCCTCGGCAACCCCCTGATAAAGCAGGGCAAATGCCCGACGAACCGAAGTGATGTGAATCGGCAGGAAGGAGCGATTAAGAACTAGAACCTTGCTGTTAAGTACGCTGGCGGTTGCAGACATTCCCGAACCATCAGAGCCGCTACGATTTGCGTGCCAGCGTATCTGCCGCCGGCGCAGAAGTCAACAATGTGACGGCTCATGCTAAGATCCATAGCACCTAATTTGGCAGGAACATGGGCTGCGTTACCCCTTCGGGAAAGCACTACAGACTTGCGCGCTGGTAACCTAGCCCATATGATGGCTGCGGTTGGGTTGTTGTGGAGGGGCTATGGCTATCAGCTGCTTAATGCACGAGGCGCCCGGGAGCCGGGCTGAGCCGGGCATCACATCACTTCGGAAGGGCAAGCGGGAAGCCGGCCGTCAGACCGGACGACCGGTGGTGCCCACGGGCCGGCCCCGCCGACTGGCCTAACGCCCGTGCCACGCCAAATAGTCATCAATTCGACCCCGCAGGAAGCACGGGTCGCTCTGGTTGAGGACTCCCGGCTGCTGGAGATCTTCATCGAGCGTACCCGCGGACGCGGCATCACCGGGAACATCTACAAGGGGCGGGTCACCCGCGTGTTACCGGGGATGCAAGCGGCGTTCGTCGACATCGGGCTTGAGAAGGCGGCCTTCTTGCGAGCGGCGGATTTCTACCCTGAAAGCAGCGAGGACGCCTTAGTCGAGTACGACGACGACAACGGCTCGCCGAAGGCGGCCGCCCCGGCGGTGGCGGTCGCTGAATCCGGCGCGGCGCCGCAAGCCGCGCCCGTGGCCCAGCCGCCACCGCGTGCGCCGATCGAGACGCTGCTGAAGAAGGGCCAGGAAATCATCGTTCAGGTCGCCAACGGCCCCATCGGCACCAAGGGCGCGCGGGTGACCTCGCACATCGCCATTCCCGGCCGGCACTTGGTCTACATGCCGCTGACCAATCACGTCGGCGTGTCGCGGCGCATCGAGGACCCCGAGGAGCGGGCGCGACTGAAGGCCGCAGTCGAGGAGTTGCGCCCACCCACCGCCGGGTTCATCATTCGCACGGCTTGTGAAGGGCTGAGCAAACGCGAGATGCAGGGCGACGTGCGCTTCTTGCTGCGCTTGTGGGGCCGCATCCAGAAGAAGAGCGAAAGCGGCGGCGCCCCGACTCTGCTCCACTACGACATGGATCTCATCCTGCGCTCCATCCGCGACCTCTTCACCGCCGATATTCAGCGCGTCTGCGTCGACAACAGCCGTGATCACGGGCGCATCGTCGAGTTCCTCGAAGCGGTCATGCCGCGCTTCACCGACCGCGTCGAGCTTTACACCGAGCGCGAGCCGATCTTCGACCGCTTCGGCATCGAAAACCAAGTCAATAAGGCGCTCGACCGGCGCGTGTGGCTGAAGTCGGGCGGCTACATCATCATCGACCATACCGAGGCGCTCACCGCAATCGACGTCAACACCGGCCGCTACGTCGGCAAGACCACCCAGGAAGAGACCGTGCTCAAGACCAACCTCGAGGCCGCCAAGACGATCGTCGAGCAGCTGCGGCTGCGCAACATCGGCGGCCTGATCATCATCGACTTCATCGACATGGAGAAGCCGGTCAATCGCAAGAAGGTATACGACGCTTTGAGCGACGCCGTCCGCAAAGACAAAGCCCGTACCAACATCCTACACATCTCGGAGCTGGGCCTGGTCGAAATGACCCGCAAGCGCCGCGGCGAAAACCTGCTGCAGCTGCTGGGCGAGCCCTGTCCCATTTGTGACGGGCGCGGCTTGGTGCGCAGCGCCGAGACCGTGGCCAACGAGGTGCTGCGCCGCATCCGCCGTGAGGCCGCCGCCCACCCGCGGATCGAGCGGCTGCACCTCCGCGTGCCGGTGCGCGTGGCGCAATTCCTGACCACCACGGAGTCGGGGTCACTCCAGGCGATTGAGAACGAGTTCGGCACTAAGATCGTCATCGAAGGCGCCAGCGATCTGAGCGATCGCGCCTGCGAGGTCACCGCAGTCGAAGCCGCGGCTTAACGGCCCGCGGGGGGGGCTGGGAGTTAAGCCGCTAATCATGGCCTACAGGCCAATTCATTCATGGACGGAGAGTCGGGCGGCCACGCCAATATTGAGAAGCCGGCGTTCGGCGAGTATATGTAACCGCAGCGCCGATTATGGCCGGCGCCGGCATGCCCGGCGAGCTGGGCAAGAATGAAGGAGAGAAATGTCCGCAGCCTCTGAGGCGGCCACCGCAGTCGTCACCGCCAAGTCAGTCGAAGAACGCGAAGGCGTGGTGATCCGCTTCGCCGGCGACTCCGGCGACGGCATGCAAGTGACCGGCGCACAGTTCACCACCGAAACCGCATTGGCGGGCAACGATCTCAGTACGCTGCCCGATTACCCGGCCGAGATTCGCGCCCCGGCGGGCACACTCGCCGGCGTCAGCGGCTTCCAATTGCACTTCTCCAGCCGCGAGGTGTTCACGCCGGGCGATAACCCCGACGTGCTGGTGGCAATGAACCCGGCCGCGCTCAAGGTCAATCTCCCGGACCTCAAGCCCAACGGGATCCTGATCGTCGACCGTGAGACCTTCAGCGAGCCCAACCTCAAGAAGGCCGAGTACGAAAGCAACCCGCTGACCGACTCATCGCTCGACCGCTACCAGGTCTTCCAGGTTGATGTGAGCAAGCTCACCATCGCGGCGCTGCAGGATCTGAACTTGCCGACGCGCACGATGATGCGGTGCAAGAACTTCTTTGCCCTCGGGCTCACCTCTTGGCTGTTCCACCGTCCCATCGAGTCCACGATTGAATTCATCGAGCAGCGCTTCAAGAAGACACCGGAGTTGGTCGAGGCGAACATCCGCGTCCTCAAGGCAGGCTACAACTACGGCGACACCTGCGAGCTGTTTCGCACCTCCTACGAGGTGGCCCCGGCGCGCATCGCACCCGGCCGCTACCGCAACCTCACCGGCAACAGCGCCACCGCCCTGGGCTTCGTCGCCGCTGCCAGGCGCGCCGGCCTACCGCTTTTCCTCGGCAGCTATCCGATCACGCCGGCCAGTGACATCTTGCATGAGCTGGCCACATACAAGAACTTCGACGTTTATACCTACCAGGCCGAAGACGAGATCGCCGGCGTCGGCGCGGCCTTGGGCGCGGCCTTTGGCGGCGCGCTGGCAATCACCACCACCAGCGGCCCGGGCATGTGCTTGAAAGCCGAGACCATCAACCTGGCGGTGTCGGTCGAGCTGCCACTGGTCATCGTCGACGTCCAGCGCGGCGGCCCCAGCACCGGCTTGCCGACCAAGACCGAGCAAGCCGATCTGCTGATGGCCATCTACGGCCGCAACAGCGAGTCACCAGTGCCGGTATTGGCGGCGGCAACGCCGGCCGACTGCTTCGCGGCTGCCTTCGAATGCGCGCAGATCGCCCTCAAGTACATGACGCCGGTGATCCTGCTCACTGACGGTTACCTAGCCAACGGCGCTGAACCGTGGCGGGTGCCGAAGGCCAGCGACTTGCCCGAGATAGCGGTGGAATTCCGCACCGACCCGGTCGGCTTCTTTCCTTATCTGCGGGAGCCCGAGACGCTGTCGCGACCATGGGTGAGACCGGGTACTCGCGGACTCGAACACCGCGTCGGCGGTATCGAGAAGGAACACATCACCGGCAACGTCAGCTACTCCCCGACCAACCACGAGCAGATGGTGCGCCTGCGCGCCCGCAAGGTGGCCGGGATCGCGCGTGAAATCCCGCCCAGCACGCTGCACGGCCCGGCCAAGGGTGAAGTGCTGGTGCTGGGCTGGGGCAGCACCCACGGCTCGATCGCCGCGGCCGTGCGCCAGTTGCAGCAGAGCGGCCGGGCGGTCTCACACCTGCACCTGCGCTACCTCAATCCGCTGCCGCCGGATCTCGGCGACATCTTGCAGCGCTTCGAGCATGTCTTGGTCCCCGAGATGAACCTCGGCCAGTTGGTCCGGCTGATCCGGGCCGAATATCTCATCGACGCAATCGGCTTGAACAAGATCCAAGGCCAGCCCTTCAAGGTGGCCGAGATCATCAGCCGGATTCACCGCCTGTTGGAGGCGTAAGCACCATGAGTAACCCAGCAGCTCCCAAGCTGTCACGTAAAGACTTCGTCAGCGATCAAGACGTGCGCTGGTGCCCGGGGTGCGGCGACTACGCCATCCTGGCGCAGGTGCAGAAAGTCCTGCCCGAACTCGGTGTTCCGCGCGAGCGCTTCGTCTTCTTATCCGGGATCGGCTGCTCTAGCCGCTTCCCGTACTACATGAACACTTACGGCTTCCACACCATTCACGGCCGCGCCCCTGCAATCGCTTCGGGCCTCAAGGCCAGCCGGCCGGACCTGTCGGTGTGGATCGTCACCGGGGACGGCGACGCGCTCAGCATCGGCGGCAATCACCTCATCCACGCGCTGCGCCGCAATCTCGACCTCAACATCCTGCTGTTCAACAACCGCATCTACGGCCTGACCAAAGGCCAGTACTCGCCGACTTCCGAGCTCGGCAAGGTCACCAAGTCGTCGCCCATGGGGTCGGTGGATCATCCGTTCAACCCCATCTCCGTGGCACTGGGTGCCGAAGGTACATTCGTGGCCCGCAGCATCGACGTCGAGGCCAAGCACTTGCAGGACATGATTCGCCGCGCTTACGAGCACAAGGGCACGGCCTTCGTCGAGATCATGCAGAATTGCAACATCTTCAACGACGGCGCGTTCGCCTCGCTGACCGATAAGGACACCAAGGCCGACACCCAGCTCGTGATCGAGCACGGCAAGCCGCTGATCTTCGGCAAACAACGCGACAAGGGCATCCGCCTGCGCGGGCATTCGCTCGAGGTGGTCCAGCTCGGCGCCGGCGCCACCGGCGACGACGTCATCACCTACGACGAGACCAACCCGGTGCTGGCGACGCTGCTCAGCGCGATGCGGCCGCCGCAGTTTCCCACCCCCATCGGGGTATTCCGCGCGGTGTCGCGACCGGTCTACGAAGAGGCGATGGCGCAGCAGGTACAGCAAGCCCGCCTCAAACAAGGCCCCGGAGACCTCGACGAGCTCTTCAGCCGCGGCGACTGCTGGGTGGTCAACTGAATCGCGACGGCCGGCCGCGTCAGAGTACCTCCGCCAGACGCTCCGGCAGATCGCGCTGGTGCAGCTGGGTGTAATCCTTATCCAGGCTGGCGACTATGCGCTTGCTCACCGGCGCACTGAGCACCTTGCGCAGCAGCCCCAAAAACCAGGGCGGAGCAACCAGAATCAGCCGCGCATAGGCGTTGTGCCCGTGTCCGTCGGCCAGGACCCCGGCGAGTTGTTGCGCGAAGTGCTCGGCCTCGACTTCTTTCGGCGGCGTCGGCGGCGCCATTGCCGGGCGGCTGCCCGAACCCATGCTCTGCTTCACTCGCCCGGGCTTGTCGGCCATGATCTCGAGCCCCTTCGCCCGGCTTTCCGGATGGTCGAATTCCCGCACCAGTGCCCACGGCTTCAACTTCCCGGAGGTGCTGAAGAGCCGCGCGCGGCTGGCATCGCTGATGAGGATCCAGGTCTCGTTATTCATCGCTCACCCGCTTGCTTGGCCAATTACCCGATTAGCTTGCGACCATACCCGCGGCAGCTGAGTCGGTCAAAACCGCGGCCTCGTCAGATCACCGATCAGCGGCTCGCCGCCGCGTCATCGGCCTTTTGAATCAACTCGATGTCGATGGTGATCTCTACGTCGTTGCCCACCGCCAGGCCGCCGCTGTCCAGCAGCTTGCTCCACGACACACCGAAGTCTTGACGATTGATCGTCGTGCGGGCCAGGCCGCCGAGCTTCACGTTGCCGAACGGGTCCTTGAACGGTTTGGGCGAGCCTTCCACGTCCAGCACCACCTCCTTGGTCACACCGCGAATGGTAAGGTCACCGGTAATCTTGAACTTGTCGGTACCGGCGGCGGTGATCTGCTTGGACTTGAAGGTAATCGCCGGGTATTTCGCGACCTCGAAGAAGTCGGCGCCCTTGAGGTGCTCGTCGCGCTTGGCCTCGCGGGTGCTGATGCCGCCAACATCGATGCTGGCTTCGACCGACGACTTGTTCACATCGGCGTCGTTCGTCTTGGCCACGCCGCTGACCTTGCCCATGGTGCCGCGTACCGTCGAGACCATGAGATGGCGCACGGCGAACTGGACGCTGGTGTGGGCCGAATCGATCTCCCAAGTCGAGGCCCGCCCGAGCGCGGGGAGACCGAGAGCTACAATGCCGACCGCCGCGAGCACACTTCGTCGCATACCCATCCTCCTGGCCGCAATCCCGCGGCCGTCCAGAAGCGTTGTCGGCTGTATAGCGCCAGATGGCGCTGCAAAACGCAAGATGTCGCGTGTACTAACGGGAGCCAGAGCGCCGCCGACGTGCTCACTGCGCCGCGGCGATCGCCGGCACCGGCAGCTGCATCGTGAATATGGCGCCTTGGCCCGGTCCCGGACTTTCCGCCCAGATCTTGCCGCCGTACGCCTGCACGATGGCGCTGGCTAGGGCCAAGCTGAGGCCACTGCCGGCGCTGTGGTGCATCGTGTCGGCAATGGTGAAGGGTCGGAAAAGCTCTTGTGCTAATTCCGGCGGAAATCCCTTACCTCGATCCACGACGCTCAGCAGTGCCCGCTCTCGCGCCGGTCGGATAATGACGCGCACGCTCTTTTCCTCGGCCGAAAATTTCACCGCGTTGTCGAGCAAGATCGACACGCAGTGCGCCACGTGCCCCTGCTCGGCTCCGACCACCACCGGGTCCGCGGGTGCAATGATCCGCAGTTGCACGGCCGCCGAAGCCAGCGCCGGCATGTCGGCCGACACTCGCCGGACCACCTCCACCAGATCGGTGTGGCCGTTCGGCTCCAACCGTTCCGCGCTGAGCCAGCGAAAGTATTCCAGACCGTGATGGATGAAATTCTCGAAGCGCTCGTAGCCGCTGCGAACGACCTGTAGCAGTTTGACCTGGCCGGGATCGTCAGCGGCGGCATCGATCAAGTCGATCGCCGAGAGGTGCGTCAGCGGAGTCCGCAGCTCATGGCAGATGAACGCCAGGAAATCCGTCTTCAAGCGATCAAGAATGCGCAAGCGCGCGTTGGCGTCGGCCAATTCTCGCGCCCGCCGGCGTGCCGCTTCGACCGCCCGCCGCAGCTCCTGCGTGTGATGTGCGAGCTGCGTCGTGGCGTTGTCGAGCCGGCGCTGAACATCGAGGCTGGACTGGGCCAGCGGCGCCTTCTCCGCACAGATTGTTTCGCTCGAAATTCCTTGCGCTCCCATTGCCAATCACCTTCTCCCGCTTTAGCGCACGCAGCCGGTGTGCCAACCGCGCCGGCCGCACTGCCGGACACCGCTGCGGCACGCGGACTCGCAACCGATGTTGGCGAGGCAACGGATCGAGAAGGAACGTCAGGAAAATAGCAACGAAGAACCCCCTCAACCGGGAGCGCCCGCCCTTCCCTACCAGCGCATCGTATGCGATGTAGTCCGCGCGACTCGGTGCTTCTTCAATGTATGCCTTCACCGTCTCGGTCGACATCGGCGCACCCCCCGCGCGCGTCTGGCGCGCGCTGTGCGACCCCGCCGAGGTGGTGCAGTGGGATACCGGCGTGGCGGCTGCACTCGATGCACCGCCGGACTATCCCCGGCCTGGCCAGCACGTACGCTGGCGTTATACCAACGGACCGTTTCGCACCCTACACGACCGCCCACAGGCGGTGGTGCCGGAGCGCACGCTGCGCTCCTTGCTGGGAGTTGGACCGTTTCGCTTCGACGAGACTTACACCTTGGCACCGCACCCCGGCAGCTGCCGGCTGACGGCCGCCATGCTGGTGCGCGTACCGATCCCGTTGGTCGGCGTAGTGGTCGAGCACTGCTACCTCGGCCCGCGCACGCAGGCCACGGTGGCGGCGTCCCTGGAAGCCATCAAACATCACTGCGAACGAAGCGCGTGTTGTTGAACCCGGGCGGGCAGTCCCTGATCGACGCGGTCTACGCGAGCCTCGGGGGATCGGCTAGCGCCACGAGTCGGCGAGCACCGCGAAGGCGTGACGCAAGCTGCTAGCCCATCCCAGTCCAAGCTGCCCATCGAACGAATTGGCCGCCCCAGCCAAGCCAACGGCGGTTGGGGTGCGGGTCGGCCGCCGGGTGGAGGTCGGGGTTGGAGTCGGGGGACGGGTCGAGGTGCGAGTCGCACGCCGCGTGGCGGTGCGCGTCGGGGTCTGGGTCGACACCCACGCGCCCGCCGGGGTCGCGGTAGCGGTAGGCCTGCGGGTAGCCGTGCGGGTCGGAGTGCGGGTCGGAACGCGAGTCCACGTCCGGGTCGGAGTGGCGGTGCGGGCTGCCGCCGTCTGGGTCCGGGTAGCGGTGCGGGTCGGGGCGATGGTGTAGGTGCCGGTAGGGGTCGGTGTCGCAGTCGGGACCGGCCGGGTGGCGGTCGCAGTGAGCGCGGCGCCTTGCGGATAGATGAAGTTGACGGCGTCAACCTCGTCCGTGCCGAGCGCGGCGCAACGGCCGTCGAAGTGCGCGCTCGGCGCCATAGTCGAAGCGCTATCAGTGGCGTGTCCGAGACCGATCGCGTGCCCGATTTCGTGGGTGGCGACCTCGGCGAGATTGCAGCTGTTCCAGAACGAGCAGTTTTCCCAGCCGTTGTTGAATGTAACCTTGCCCATAACGATGCGGCGGAAGGTGGTGCCGTTGACGATGCGAGTTTCTGCCGAGGTGGCGCAGTAGCTGCCGATGGCCAGAACCCCGCCACAATTCGTCGGGTCAGTAACGTCGCCAAAGGGATCGTTGAAAATCAGGCGGCTGCCGCCGGTGCAACCACTGAACGGCACCGGGTCGGTCACGCCGCCGTCGCTGATCCGCAGTGTGGTATTCGGTACATTCGACCACGCCGCCATCGCCTGATTCATGGCGTAGCGCGAATCCACCGCGCCGATCTTGCTGTCTCCCGTCCAGTCGATCAAGAACGGAACGGCCTGACCGGCATCGGCTTCGAACCAGCGCGAAGGCGAGCCCAAGTAGGTGAAAGCGGCGAACTGCGCCTGGCCTTTGGCCTGACTCAGTTCACCGGGCCGGATCACGACCGGCGGCCCGTAAGTATCCGCTCCGAGCGCCGGCGCCGATTCGCGCACTCGCTGAACGAACTCATCGAGATTGAAGTTCTCCGGCGCCGGATCGGTGACCACGCGGCCGCCCGTGCGCGGCATCACCGCTACGCCCTCACCGAGGGACCGGGTCAGCATGCGAGCATGCTTGCCGAGGCGCATGGTGTACTTGCCCATGGCCATCGCCGTCGTCCGCAGGGTGCCGTCGCGGTTCTGGCTTAAGAACACCAGGACGCGCTCGCCCAGTGAGTATTGCGCACTGCCGAAGACTCGCTCGACGGCGCCCGGCAGCTCTCCGCCGATTTCACGCAGGACAATCTCACCCTCAGGCAGGTTGCCGGCGATGACTTCTGTAGGAGCAATCCGAATGTAGGTATGAATCGCGCCGCTGGTCTCCTCCATGCGCGCTTCGATAGCGGTAACCGAGCCCGTCACCACTGCCACCGACTGAGCCGCCAGCTCCTGTTCGTTCATCATCACGAAGGTGGTGGCCCGAGCGCGCTGGCCAAAGGCCAGAACGAGCGCGAGCACCAGCGAACCGTTGAGCGCAGCCTTGAAAGTCCGTAAGCACATGGTGACAGGTGCTAGTGCCAGCCCTGTGCCACGGGTTTGCCGGCCAACAACTCTTTTCGGATCAAGCAGTTACGCGATCGCAGCGAAAACAACTACGGCGGGAAAATGGCGTTCGCCGCCAAGGCGACGAAAGCGCACCAATCTCCATGTCGCCAGCAGTGCGTGGCGCTGGCGAGAGCGCTCAAGCGGCTCGCATAGCAGAAGGAAAAGGGCTCAGTCGGCGCCGCCGGCACCCAGCACTTCGACTTGAAACCCGGCCGCGCGCCAGGCTGCGCGATCGAGGTGGCCGTGGGTATCGAGCACCAGCGGTCGCGCCACTAGGCTCGCCACCTGCGCCGGCCGCAACCGGCGATAGGCCGTGTGCGGGGCCAGCAGCAGCACCAGATGCGCGTCCTGCAAACAAGACGTGAGTGCGGCCTCGTCACGCCGGTCGCCGGCGTGCGGATCATGCTCCGCAACGACAACCCCGCCGAGCTCTCGTAGCAGATCGCGCACCCGGATCGCGGGCGATTCGCGCACATCACCGACGTCGCCCTTGTAGGCCAATCCCAGCAACGCGATCTTCGGCCGTACCACGCCCGCAACCAACCGCCGCACCCGTTCTACGACCAGCGACGGCACCTGGTCGTTGATCTCGCGGGCGGCGCGAATCAGTTTGGTGCGGGCGGGAAAGCGTTCAACCAGAAACCACGGGTCAACCCCGATACAATGGCCGCCGACTCCGGGGCCGGGGCGGTGCAAGTGGACGCGCGGGTGGTGGTTGGCCAGCTCGACGACGCGGCCGGCGTCAACGCCGAGCTCCTCGGCCATACGCGCCAGCTCGTTGGCCAGGGCGATGTTGACGTCACGATAAGTGTTCTCCATCAACTTCACGAGTTCGGCGGTGGTGGCATCGGTACAAATGATCTCGCCCTCGACGAAGCTGCGATACAACTCAGCCGCCCGCTCGGCCGAGCGCGGCGTCAAGCCGCCGACGATCCGCGCGTTGGCGATCAGTTCCTTCAAGATGTTTCCCGGGATAACCCGTTCCGGGCAGTAGGCGACGTCAACGTCGCGGCCGGCAACCAGCCCGCCACGTTCGATGGCGGCTGCCAGTACGCCGCGCGTCGTCCCCGGCGGGGAAGTCGATTCCAGCAACACCAGGTTGCCGGCTTGTAGGCACGGCACGATCGCCGCCGCCGCCGTCCGCACCGCTTCCAGATCAGCTCGCGGCAGAGCGCCCTCGCGAATCAACGGAGTCGGCACCGCGATCACGAAGACGTCCGCCGCTGCCGGCTGCACGGCCGGGCGCAGATTGCCCGACCGCAGCGCAGCACGCACCACGGTGGCCAGGCCCGGCTCATCGAGGTGGGGTTCACCGGCGGCCAAGCGCGCCACCACGCGCGCATCGGTATCGACACCGACCACGCGATACCCGGCGGCCGCCAGCATCGCGGCCGTGGGCAGCCCAACGTAACCCAGCCCGAGTACACAAACGGTCTTCATGGCTCCGCCGTGCCCGCTTCGCCGAAGAACGCCTGCACCACCGCCGCGATGCGCTCGGCGGCGCGCCCATCGCCGTAGGGGTTGCCGCCCGGCGCCTGCCAGCGGCCCGCGGCCTGCTCCGCCAGCGCGCGGGTGACTTCGTCGACAATCCGCACCGGATCGGTCCCCACCAACCGCGCCACGCCGGCGGCAATGCCTTCGGGCCGCTCGGTCTTCTCGCGCATCACCAACACCGGCTTGCCCAGCGCCGCGGCCTCTTCCTGGATTCCCCCCGAGTCGGTAAGCAGCACTTCGGCCCGCTGCATCAGCGCCACGAACGGCAGGTATTCCAGCGGTTCGCTCAAGACGATGCCCGGCACCGCCGCCAGCAAGCGCTGCACCGGCTCACGCACATGCGGGTTCAAGTGCACCGGATAGACGAGCGCGACGTCGCGGTGTTGCGCCACAACCGCACGCAGGGCCTCGCAGATGTTGTGCATGCCGGCGCCGAAGCTCTCGCGCCGGTGCCCGGTGACGAGAATCAGGCGGCGTCCGGCACTGGCGCACTCGATCGCGTCAGGGATACACCCGTCCAGCTCACCACTGCGCAAGCGGCGTGTAACCGCCAGCAAGGCGTCGATGCCGGTATTACCGGTTACGCTGATGCGCTGCGGCGCAATGCCTTCGGCCAGCAGGTTGTCGCGCGCGCCGGGCGTGGGAGCGAAGTGCAGGTCCGCCAGCGCGGCGGTCAGGCGCCGATTCACCTCCTCCGGAAAAGGGCTCCAGCGATCGCCGGTACGCAAGCCGGCCTCGACGTGGGCGACCGGCACTCGCTGATAGAAGGCCGCCAGGGCCGCGGCCATCGTCGTCGTCGTATCGCCCTGGACGACGAGCAGCTGCGGGCGCTCCGCCGCCAGCACCGGGCGCAGTCCAGTCAGTACCGCACCGGTGAGATCCCCGAGTGATTGCCCCGCCTGCATCAGGTTGAGGTCGTGGTCAGGCCGGATGCCGAACACGCGCAGCACCTGATCGAGCATTTCGCGATGCTGCGCGGTGACACACACCCGCACCTCGCCGGCTGCCCGCAGCGCGTCGATCACGGGCGCCAGTTTGATCGCCTCCGGCCGGGTGCCGAACACCACGAGAATCCGCGCTTGCGCCATCAGCCTTCTCCCCTTGCAGTGAACTCACGCAGGCGCTGGCGCAACCGCGCGGCGATCTGCGGCTGCGCCGCCAACAGGTTTTGCGTCTCCCCCGGGTCGTTGGCCAGATCGTATAACTCCTCGCGCAGGAAGAGCGCGGGCAGCGCCGCCGGCACCGGCGGCGGTGCCTTGGTATCGAGCAGCGCTGAGGGTTCACTGCGAATGAGCTTCCACGAGCCGCTACGAACCGCCCGAGCCACGAAGCCGAGGCGCACCTGCTGCCCCTCAAACGGTACCGCAGTGCTCAGCACCGCGGTCGCGGGCAGGTAGGTTTCCGCATAGCTGTCGCCGGCAACATAATCAGGCGCCAGCGCGTCGCGCCCGCTCAACCCGGCCGGCGCCCCGACCCCGAGCCGAGCCAGGATCGTCGGCAGCACGTCTGCCGTCTGCACCGCGGCGGCAACCCGTTGCCCGGAATGGAAGCGCCCGGGAAATCGCATCACCCACGGCAGCCGCAGCCCGGGTTCGTAGACGTTCGCGCCGTGGCCGACGAAGAAGTGCTCGCGCAGGTCTTGCCCGTGCGAGCCAAGGACAACGACGAGCGTGTCATCGCTCCAACCGCGTTCATCCAGGCTGTCGATCAAGTGGCCGATTTCGCGGTCCACGCGCACCACGTGTTCGGGGTACTGGCGCACCAGCGTCTCGCGTTCGATCTCGGCGGCACGCAGCTGGTCGCGCTGCTCCTGGGCGCCGAAGTAATGCACCCACAGCAGGAAGCGCCGCCGGCCGTGGCGCTTGAGCCAGCCGATCGCCGCATCGGTGACCGCCTCGTCGGTGCGCCGGCTGTCGGCCGTGGCCTTGCGCGCGTGGTAGTTGCGCGCCGCGTCGGCATCATCAAAGCTCTCAGAGGGCAGGCGCGGGATTCTGGCCTTGGGGTACTCCATCGGTGCATTGTAGCGGTCCTCGTAATAGCCGAAGCCGCGCGCCAGACCGGTGGTGTGATCGGCGGGATAGGCGCCGACAACCGCCGCGGTTGTCCAGCCGGCGTCTTGCAGCCGCTGCGCTAAGGTTTCAAACCGCTCGGAGAGGCGCTGCTCGGGTAGACGCAATTGATGCCGGTTGGCGCCGACTCCGGTCATGATCGTGGCCAGGGCCGGCGTCGTCCATGGCACATCGGTGGTGGCGTGTTGGAAAAGCACGCCGTTAGCCGCGAGCCAGTCGAGGTTGGGAACCGGGACCGCGCCGCCGTAACACGACAGCCGGTCCGGCCGCAGCCCATCGACCGTAATCAGCAACACGTTCGGACCCGGCGCCGGCCAGGCCAACCACGCCAACACTGCTGACAGCGCCAGCGCCGTGATCACCCCACTCTTCGCGGTTCTCATCCCTACCAGCCGCCCACGGCTCTACACAGGCCCGCCGGGCCGGTCAACGGTCATGCGTCTTGCTGGTGCACGCTTGCCAGTCAGTGATTTGTCACCGAAGTGCCACTTGGTGGTGCCAGAAACCCACGCGCCCCTCACCCCAACCATGGCCTACCCTGGCTGAAAGACATGCGGGGAGAGCGACGACGCTGCATACGTGGAATCGCTTGATGCTCACGCATCCGCACTTGCACCTGCTGGTGAGCGCGGGCGGGATCGCTGCGGATGGGCGGTGGGTGGCGTTGTGGGCGGCGGCAAAGAAGCACTGGAACGTGCGCGTCGAGCCGCCCTATCAACAGGGCATGGCGCTGGTGCTCTACCAAGACACCACGGGAAGCAGTTGGACTTCACGCTTTCGACCCGTGAGCGAGTCCTGGAACTTCTTCGTCGCCGATAGGGTTGATGAACCCGTGGCGAGGATCTTCAGATGTGGAAAGGCATCGGCCCCGATCTTCAGCAGCCGGCTCGGATCAGGCAGCTGATGCACCTCGTCGAAGACGACGGTGCCCTCGCTGGCCGACGCTTAGACTCCGGGTCACGCAGCAGTTCCGCAACGCTCGGGAGATCGCACTTGAGGTACCGCGCCGCAGGGCTGCACCGTTACGCACAAATAGCGACGCGGCCCGACGTTCTGGAACCGGCTGCCAAATCAACTAATGCGCCGCCGCCAGCGCTTTGCGCCAGCGCTGAAAGCGGCTGTCGCGCGCGTCCGCGCTCAGGCGCGGCTCAAAGCGGCCGCCGCAGCGCCAGCGGTCGCGTAGCTCGTAGAGGTCTTGCCAGACACCCACGGCCAGCCCGGCGAGGTAGGCCGCTCCCAACGCCGTGGCCTGTACCACTGCCGGACGCTCGACTGGTATGCCGAGTGTGTCGGCCAGCGCCTGCAGCAGAAAGTCGTTCGCCGCCGCGCCGCCGTCGGCGCGCAGTACCTGCGGCGGTGGCGTCGCCGCATCTTCGAGCAAAGTTTCGATCACTTCTCGGCTGCGGTAGGCAATGCCTTCCAACATCGCCCGCACCACGTGCGCACGGGTGCTGGCCCGCGACAAGCCCCCGATCACGGCGCGCGCGCTCGCATCCATGTAGGGCGTACCCAAGCCTTGAAAGGCCGGCACTGCCCACACCCCGCCGCTGTCGGGAACACTGGCGGCCACCGCCGCGCTGTCGGCGGGATCCGCAATGATGCCAAGCCCGTCGCGCAGCCACTGGAGCGCAGCCCCCGCCGTAATCGCCGTCCCTTCCAAACAGTACGGCCGCTGGCCGGCTCGCCCGCACAGCACCAGCGGATAGGCCCCACGCTGCGACAGCACCGGAAAATCGCCGACGTGCACGTCCACCATCGCTGAGGTGCCGTAGGTGATCTTGATACTACCCGCTTCGAGGTTGAGTTCGCCGAACATGGCCGCCTGCTGATCCCCGGCGATTCCCGCAATCGGCACCGCGGACGGCAGCACCGCTACGGCAGCGGTGGCGTGCAGCTGGCTGGAGAAATGGATCTGCGGCAGCATGCGCGCAGAGATCTGCAGCGCAGCCAGCACCGACTCATCCCAAGCACCGAGCGCGAAGTCGTACAGGCCGGTGCACGAGGCGTTCGAGTGATCGGTGACATGGGCCGCGCCGCCGCTCAGCTGCCACACCAGCCAGCTGTCAATCGTGCCGAAGCACAGCTCACCCGCCTCCGCCCAGGCGAAGCCGTCGGGGATGTGGCGTAACACCCACTCCAGCTTGGTCGCCGAAGCCATGGTGTTAGAGTAGATGCCCTGGTCGAGCAGCTCGTCCACCCGCTGGCTGGTCCGCCCGTCTTGCCAGACGATCGCCGGGTACACCGGCCGGCCGCTGCCGCGCTCCCAGACCACGGTGGTAGATCGCTGATTCGCCACCCCGACGGCGGCGAGTTTCGCCGCCGCCGCCGGACCCGCTTGCTGCAAGGCCGCGGCGATCACCGTTTGCACGGTGCGCCAAATCAGCTCGGGATCGTGCTCGACCAGCCCGGGCTGCGGGTAGCTCGGCAGCACCTCGCGATAAGCCGAGCCGAGCAACTCGCTGCGGTCGTTGAACAGCAACGCGCGCACGCCGGTGGTACCGGCATCAACAGCGAGCAGGGTGGCGTTGGCGGCGCTCATCGTGGCTCCGCACCATAGCCTGACCACCGGCGCCGCGAAAGCGCCCGGCGCATCTTGCTCGCGCGCATCGCCGGCACTAACATTGGCGCCATGGCGCGGCGGGACACCGAGTCCGACACCGGGGTCGTCACCGAAACCGAGAGGAAGGTCGACGAGCCTCGCTTGTATAAAGTGCTGCTGCACAACGACGACTTCACCACCATGGAGTTCGTCGTACAGGTGCTCCAGCTGATGTTCCACAAGCCGCTGCCGGAGGCGACCCAGATCATGCTGCACGTACACCGCCAGGGCATCGGGCTCTGCGGCACGTACAGTTACGAGGTGGCCGAGACCAAGGTCGCCGAAGTCTTGGCTTTGGCCCGGGCGCACGAATACCCACTACAGTGCAGCATGGAGCCGGCATAGGGGAAAGGGGCGCACGCGATGATCAGCCGCGAACTGCAAGCCACGCTGGCGCTGGCATTGATGGAAGCCAAGCAGCGCCGCCACGAGTACCTCAGCCTCGAGCACGTGCTTTATGCCCTGCTCCACGAGCACGACTGTGCCGAAGTCATCCGCCATTGCGGCGGTGACCTGGCGGCGATCAAGCGTGACCTCGAAGCCTTCTGGGCCACCCACGTGCGCCCCTTGCCCGAGAGCGAGCCGGCCGACCCGCAGCAGACGCTGAGCTTCCAGCGCGTGGTGCAGCGCGCCGCCATGCACGTGCAAGCCGCCGGCAAACGCGAGATCGACGGCCGCACCGTGCTGGTGGCGATGATGCGCGAACCGGAGTCACAAGCGGTGTATTGCTTGCAACGCCAAGGCATCACACGGCTGGACATCCTCAATTACATTTCCCACGGGATCTCGAAGTTGGGTCAAGAAGCCGACCCCGCAGAAGAGCACGACCCGGAGGCGGAGCAACCCGAGGCCGGCCCGGCACGCGACCCGCTGGCGTTGTTCACTGTGAACCTGGTGCAAAAAGCGCGCGAGGGTAAGATCGACCCGCTCATCGGCCGCGCCAGCGAGCTCGAGCGCACCATCCACGTGCTCTGCCGGCGGCGCAAGAACAACCCCGTCTACGTCGGCGATGCCGGGGTCGGCAAGACCGCCTTGGTCGAGGGGCTGGCGTTGCGCATCGCCGCCAGCCAGGTGCCGGAGCCGTTGAAGACCGCGGCGATCTACTCGCTCGATATGGGCGCGCTGCTGGCGGGAACCAAGTTCCGCGGCCAGTTCGAGGAGCGCCTCAAGGGCGTGCTGACAGCGCTCAAGCGCCAACCCCAGGCGATCCTGTTCGTCGATGAGATCCACACCCTCGTCGGCGCCGGCGCCACCAGCGGCGGCTCGATGGATGCCTCCAACATGCTCAAACCCGCGCTCAGTGCGGGCGAGCTGCGCTGCATCGGCGCCACTACTTACCAGGAGTTCAAGAATCATTTCGAGAAAGACCGCGCGCTCGCCCGCCGCTTCCAGCGCATCGATGTCGCCGAGCCCAGCGTCGAGGACACCGGCAGGATCCTCGAAGGCCTGCAGCCGCACTACGAGCAGCACCACGGCGTCCGCTACACCGCGGAGGCCATCCGCGCCGCGGCCGAATTGTCGGCGCGCTACATCAACGACCGCTTTCTACCCGACAAAGCCATCGACGTCATCGACGAGGTCGGTGCGGCCATGAAGATACTGCCACCGGCGGCGCGACCCGACTCAATCACACGCGAAGACATCGAGGCCACAGTCGCCCGCATGGCCAAGATTCCGCCCAAGACGGTCAGCGTCGACGTGCGCGAGCAGTTGCAGCACCTCGAACGCGACTTGAAGCTGAGCGTCTTCGGGCAAGACGCTGCAATCGGCGCGCTGGCCAGCGCCATCAAGCTGTCGCGCTCCGGGCTGGGCCACCCCGAAAAACCCGTGGGCAGCTTCCTGTTCTCGGGTCCGACCGGCGTGGGCAAGACCGAGGTCGCCCGCCAACTCGCCCGCGTCCTGGCGGTCGAGTTCATCCGCTTCGACATGAGCGAGTATATGGAGAAACACACCGTGTCACGGCTGATCGGCGCCCCGCCGGGCTACGTCGGCTTCGATCAGGGCGGCCTGCTCACTGACGCCGTTCACCGCACCCCGTACGCCGTCCTGTTGCTCGACGAGATCGAGAAGGCGCACCCGGATCTGTTCAACATCCTGTTGCAGGTGATGGATCACGCCACGCTCACCGACCACAACGGCCGCAAGGCCGACTTCCGCAACGTGATTCTGATCATGACCACCAACGCCGGCGCCCAGGAGATCAGCGCCACGCCGGTGGGCTTCGGCACCCGCAGCAACGCCGGCAAGGACAAGCAGGTGCTCGAGCGCCTCTTCAGCCCCGAGTTTCGCAACCGCCTCGATGCCATGATCACCTTCAGCTCGCTCGACGCCGAAGCGGTCGCCCGCGTGGTGGACAAGTTCCTGATCGAACTGGACATGCAGCTCAACGGCCGCAACGTGTTCCTGCAAGTCAGCGAGCAGGCCCGCGCCTGGCTGGCGCGCCGCGGCTACGATGCCCTCTTCGGCGCGCGTCCGATGGCGCGCTTGATTCAAACCGAAATCAAGCGCCCGCTGGCGGACGAGATCCTCTTCGGCCGGCTGCAAAACGGCGGCACCGTCGAAATCGACGCCGGCGGCGACGGCTTGACCTTCCACTACCCGGCACCAGTAGCAGTGCCGGCGTAGCGCGCTCACAGCGGCGCGGCGGCGATGAGCGCGCCCAGCTGCGCCAGCTGCGGCGTGGCGGCGCCCAGGGTGTACTCGATCTGCTTCAGCCACAGGAAGTAGCGGTGCATCGGATAATCAACGTCGATGCTGATGCCGCCGTGAACGTGCAAACCGGCGTGCCCGATGCGGCTGCCGCCCTCGGCCGCCCAGTACTTGGCCGTGGCGATCTCCTTGGCCGAGGGCATCTCGTCCGCCAGGCGCGTGGCCGCCTGCCACATGGTGAGGTTGACGGCTTCGTTGTCGATATAGGCGTCGGCCATGCGCTGGCCCACCGCCTGAAACATCGCGATCGGCTTGTCGAACTGCTTGCGGTTCGAGGCATACTGCGCCGTTAGCAGCAGCGCCTCCTGGCAAGCGCCTGAGGCAATCGCGCAGAGTCCGGCGGTGGTGCGGTCGACGATCCAGTCGAGGATTGCGGCCCCCTGCCCTATCGAACCTAGCACGCTCTCCCGCCCGACCTTCACAGCCGACAGCTCCAAGCGAGAGTGTGCCTCCCAGTTCATCGTCTCCTGGCGCGCCAGCGTAACCCCCGCGGCCTGCGGGTCGACGATGAACACCGCGATCTCACCGCCCGCAGTGCGCGCCGGCACCAGCACCGCCGCCGCCTGCTGCGCCAGCGGCACCGCCACCTTGACGCCGGTAAGCCGCCAGTGGTCGCCCTCCGCCGTGGCGACCGTGGCCGGGCTGCGGCTGTCGGCGGTTACCTCACTCAGCGCCGCCGTCAGCAGTGTGCTGCCGGCAACAACTCCCGGCAGATAGCGCCGCTGCTGTTCACTCGACCCGAAGCGCGCCAGCGGCATTGCCGCCGAGACCAGCGCGGGCAACAGCGGCAGCATGACGACCCGGCGGCCTTGCTGCTCCAGCAGCAGACAGCTTTCGACGAATCCCCCGCCGCTACCGCCGGCCGCCTCCGGCAGTGCCGCCCCGAGCAAGCCGGCCTTCGCCAGCTCCGCCCACAGCTCGCCGTCATAACCCGCGCCGCTGGCTTCGATCGCTTTCAAGCGCTCCGGCGCGCAGCGGTCGCCGATGATTTGCGCCGCCAGGGCACTGAGAGCACGTTGTTCTTCCGTCAGCGAGAAATCCATTGCCGTCTCCCGAGCACAGAGGGTGTGGCGCCCTAGAATCTCGGCTGCACCGGCATGCCCAAACCGAAGAGCGCGATCAGGTCGCGCTGCAGCTCGTTGGTGCCGCCGCCGAAGGTGAGGATGTGAATGCCGCGCAGAAAGGCGCCGATGTAACCGTTGAGCACGGCTTCCGGCGAGCCCGGACGCAACGTGGCGGTGGCGCCGAGGACCTCGAGCAGCAGCCGGCAGGCTTCGAGGTAGAACTCGGTGCCGAACACCTTGATCGTCGAAGCGTGCGCCGGGTTGAGCGGCTGTTGCTGCTCAGCGCCCCAGGCAACCTTGAAGTTCATCAGCCGCAAGAACTCCAGCCGGGCATGGATGCGGGCGAAGTTGAGCTGGACCCACGGCTGATCAATCACGCGCCGCCCGTCGGCCAGCCGGGTTTGCTTGGCCCAGCGCACCACGTCCTCGAAGCGGCCTTCAATCAGACCCGAGCTGCACAGGGTGACGCGCTCGTGATTGAGCTGGTTGGTGATCAGCTTCCAGCCGCCGTTGAGCTTGCCGACGAGGTTGGCGGCGGGGACGCGGACGTCGTCGTAGAAGGTCTGGTTGGTGTTCATGTTGCCCATGTTCTTGATCGGCACCACGCGCACGCCCGGAGCCTCCCTGGGCACGATGATGATGGAAATGCCCCTGTGTTTGGGCGCTTCGGGATCGGTGCGGACGGCCAGCCAGATGTAATCGGCGTCGGTGGCCAGGCTGGTGAAGACCTTCTGGCCGTTGATGACGAAATGGTCGCCGTCTCGCACGGCGCGGGTCTTGAGCGCGGCCAGGTCGGTGCCGGCGTCCGGCTCGGTGTAACCGATGGCGAAGTGGATCTCGCCCTTGAGGATTCGCGGCAGGTAGAACTGCTTCTGCTCCATCGAGCCGAACTGCATAATGGTCGGCGCCACCGAGTTGATCGTCAGCATCGGTACCGGTGCGCCGGCGCGCATGGACTCGTCGAAGAAGATGAACTGCTCGATCGGAGTCATGCCGCGGCCGCCGTACTCGGTCGGCCAGCCGATGCCGAGCCAGCCGTCTTCGCCCATCTGGCGCACGATCTTGCGCGCCGTCGGGCCCACGCCCTCGCCGCGACTGATCTCGACCAGAACCTCGGGCGTAAGCAGGTGCTTGTAATACGCCCGCAATTCCTGGCGCAGGGCTTCGTGCTGCGGGCTGTAGGCCAACTTCATGCAAACCTCCCAGAGCTTGACACAACCGATGGATATCGAGTCACAGAGGCGATTGCGGGCCGTCTGTCAGCGGCCGCACTGACCGCGCTGGCGCAAGAAGTGATCCGCCAACACCAGGCACGCCATCGCCTCCACCACCGGCACCGCACGCGGCAGTACGCAGGGGTCGTGACGGCCTTGCGCCGCCAGTGTGACGGTACGGCCGGCGCGATCGACGGTCTGCTGCGGCAGTCGAATCGTAGCGGTCGGCTTGAACGCTACGCGCAGTACAATGTCCTCGCCGTTGCTGATGCCGCCCTGGATGCCGCCGGAGCGATTGCTGGTGGTGCGCACTCGGCCGTCCGCGACGGTAAACGGGTCGTTGTGTTGGCTGCCGGTAAGCTGGGTACTACCGGCAAACCCGCTGCCGATCTCGAAGCCCTTGGCCGCCGGCAGCGACAGCATGGCACGCGCCAGGTCGGCTTCAAGCTTGTCGAATACCGGCTCGCCGAGCCCGGCAGGAACACGGCGGCAGACGCACTCGACAATGCCGCCGAGGGAATCACCGGCCCGGCGTGCCTCGTCGATACGGGCGATCATGGCGGCCGCCGCTTGCGGCTCGGGGCAACGCACCATGTTGGCTTCCACCGCAGCCCGAGTCACCAGCGCCGAATCAATCTCGGCGGCAATGCTGTGCACCTGGGTTACGTAGGCGAGCACTTCGACGTTGGCCGCGCCCGCCAACAGCTTGCGGGCAATTGCCCCGGCAGCCACGCGGCCGACGGTCTCCCGTGCCGAGGCGCGGCCGCCGCCCTGCCAATTGCGGATGCCGTACTTGGCTTCGTAAGTGTAGTCGGCATGCGACGGGCGATAGGTATCCTTGAATTCCTCGTAGGCTCGGGGCCGGGCATCCTGGTTGCGCACCAAGATGGCAATCGGCGTTCCCAAGGTCTGCCCGTCGAAGACGCCGGACAGGATCTCAGCACGGTCCGGCTCGTCGCGCGGCGTGGTGATCGAGCTTTGCCCCGGCCGGCGCCGGTCGAGGTCGTGCTGAATCTCTTCCACGCTCAGGGCCAAGCGCGGCGGGCAGCCGTCGACCACCACGCCAACACCGCCGCCGTGCGATTCACCGAAGGTCGTGATGCGAAACAGCTGTCCGAACGTCGAGCCCATCGCGGCCTACTTTAGGCCAGCGGGCGCGATGCGACAAGCGCCGGCTCATGCCGTCAATTTACGGTACTTGATCCGGTGTGGCTGATCGGCGGCGGTGCCGAGGCGGCGGTGGCGATCGGCTTCGTAGTCCTGGTAGTTGCCTTCGAACCAGACCACCTGGCTGTCGCCCTCGAAGGCGAGCATGTGGGTGGCGATGCGATCGAGAAACCAGCGGTCGTGGCTGATGACCACGGCGCAGCCGGCGAAGCTCAGCAACGCCTCTTCGAGCGCGCGCAGGGTATCGACATCGAGGTCGTTGGTAGGCTCGTCGAGCAACAACAGGTTGCCGCCGCTCTTGAGCAGCTTGGCGAGGTGGAGGCGGTTGCGCTCACCGCCGGAGAGGTCCTGCACTTTCTTCTGCTGGTCGGGCCCCTTGAAGTTGAAGGAGGCGGCATAGGCACGTGAGTTGACCTCGCGCTTGCCGACCATGATCAGCTCCTTGCCGCCATCGGAGATCTCCTCCCACACGCTGCGCTCGCCGTTGAGGCGGTCGCGAAACTGATCGACGTAGGAGAGCGCCACCGTCTCCCCAATACGCAGCGTGCCGGCATCGGGCTGCTCCTGGCCGGTGATCATACGGAACAGGGTCGTCTTACCGGCGCCGTTCGGACCGATCACACCGACGAGGCCACCGCGCGGGAGCAGGAAGCTGACGTTGTCCATCAGCAGATTATCGCCGTAGGCTTTGCGCACGCCCTTGGCTTCAATGACGAGGTCGCCCAGCCGCGGTCCCGGTGGGATGGCGATCTCGGTTGCGCCTTGGCGCCGGTCGGCGGCTTCGTCCTCGGCGAGCAACTGCTCGTAGTGAGAGAGCCGGGCTTTACCCTTGGCCTGGCGCGCGCGCGGAGCCAGGCGAATCCATTCCAGCTCGCGCTGCAGCGTGCGCTGGCGCGCGGAGGTCTCCTTTTCCTCCTGCGCCAGACGCCTTTCTTTCTGTTCGAGCCACGAGGAGTAATTGCCTTGCCAGGGAATCCCGGCGCCACGATCGAGCTCGAGGATCCAGCCGGCAACGTTGTCGAGGAAGTAACGGTCGTGGGTAATGGCAACGACTGTGCCTTTGTATTCCTGCAGGTGGCGTTCGAGCCACGCCACCGACTCGGCATCCAGGTGGTTGGTCGGCTCATCGAGCAGCAGCAAGTCGGGCTGTTGGAGCAAGACGCGGCACAGCGCCACCCGGCGGCGCTCGCCGCCCGAGAGCGTGGCCACGCTGGTATCGCCGGCGGGGCAGCGCAAGGCGTCCATCGCCACTTCGAGGGTACGGTCCAGCTCCCAAGCGTTGGCGGCGTCGATGGCGTCCTGCAGCCGGCCTTGCTCGGCGAGCCGCTTCTCCATTTCGTCATCGGCCATCGGCTCACCAAGCTGCATGGAAAGATCCTCGAAGCGCGTCAGCAGTGCGCGGGTCGAGGCGGCCCCCTCCTCCACCACCGCGCGCACGCTCTTCGCGGGGTCGAGTTGGGGTTCCTGCGGCAGGTGGCCGACGGTAATGCCGTCGGCAGGAAAGGCTTCACCGGCGAAGTCGCGATCGCCGCCCGCCATGATGCGCAGCAGGGTGCTCTTGCCGGCGCCGTTGGCACCGAGCACACCGATCTTGGCGCCGTGGTAGAACGACAGCCAGATACCCTTGAGTATCTCCTTCCCCTGCGGCGTGACCTTGCGAAGGTCCTTCATAGTGAAGATGAACTGCGCCATACGTGTGTCGAGGTTCCTTTCGCGGGTTGCGTCGAAGGTAGAGGCGCCCAGACGGCTGCACCTCCGCGCTTACGGGCGCAGAGCGATCTTGATCACGCCGTTGCGGCGGTCGCGAAAGAGGTCGTAAGCGGCCACCGTTTCGGACAGCTTCATGTGATGGGTGAACAACGGCCGCAGGTCGACTTTGCGGTAACGCGTCAGGTCCATCAGCCGCCGCAAGCGGTCGGAGCCACCCGGGCACAGCGTCGTCACGAAGCGCCGATGCAAGAACGCGCCGTCAGTCGGAAGCGAAACGGTTGGGAAGGCGCCGTAAACGCCGACACTCGAGACCACGCCGCCGAAGCGGGTGACGCGAAAAGCGTTTTCGAGCGTGACTTGGCTGCCCAAGGCCTCGACCGCAACATCGACGCCCTTGCCACCGCTCAGCCGCATGATCTCGTCGGCCGCGGCGGCCGGTGCCACCACCACGTCGGCTCCCAGTTGCTTGGCGACGGCGACCCGTTCTGCAATCGCTTCCACCGCGATGATGAAGCCGGCGCCGCGCGCACGCGCGGCCGCGGTCACGCACAAGCCCACCGGTCCCTGCGCAAACACCGCCACGCTGTCGCCGAATCGCAGCCCGGCGTTCTCGATGGCGGCGAACCCGGTCGACATGATGTCGGTGGCAAACAGCGCCCCTTCGTCGTCGAGGTCGTCGGGCACCTTGGCCATGTTCAAGGCCGCGCTGTTGACCAAGTAGTACTCGCCTTGGCAGCCGAAGAGGAGATTGAGCGGCGCATTGTAATTTTCGCAGACCTGCTGGTTGCCCTCCTGGCAGCGGGCACAGACGCCGCAGCCGTACAGGCACGAGGCGATGACACGGTCGCCGATGCTGAAGCCGGTAACGCCCTCGCCGGCATCAACCAGCTCGGCCACGGCCTCGTGCCCCATCGGCATGCCCGGCGGAATCGGTAGCTCGTCGACCAGGTGAATGTCGCTGCCGCAGATGGTCGACAAGCGCGTCTTGAGTAGCGCCTGGCCGGGCCCCGGGGTCGGGATCGGCATCCGCTGCATCGCCACCTGTTTGGTATCGGCCTTCACGCACACCAAGTTATCTGCCATTGCTGTTCCTCCCTGCTGAATAGGCTTGTCGCTCAGGCGTAGAACGCCTCGGCGATGCGCTGGTTGTAGGCCAGGACCTTGTCCGGCCCGAGCCCATAGAACGGCACGCACAAGGTGAACGAATCCGCCGCGGCGCCGATGCGTTCGAGGCGCGGACGGATGTCGTCGATGCCGCCGGTGAGGGCGAAGTGGTCCACCATCTCGTCGGGACAGGAACGCAGCATCGCTGCTTGATCCTTGGCGGCGGCGGCCCGGCCGATCGCCCGCGCTGCATCGCCGAAGCCGCACGCGGCGAAATAGCGTTCATACTGCGTGAACGAGGCGTAGAAGGCGACGCTGGCGCGCGCGTCAGCGAGACACTCGCGCTTATCCGGCCCCGGCGCCACGAACAGCCAGATGTTCAAGTCGAACTCGGCGCGCTCGCGCCCGGCGCGGCTCAGCCCCTGCGCCACCGCGGGCGCGACGCGGTCGAGAATCCAGCGCTCACACCATATGGGATGGCCCGGCAAACCGTCGGCCAGTTCCCCGGCCAGGCGGCAGGCCGCCTCGTACACCGCCGGGATGTAGACTGGGATGTCGCTGCGAACGGGCGGCGTCAACGGCTGGAAGCGGTCGAGATTCAGCTGGTAGTACTCGCCCTCCCACTTGCCCAGCTCGCCGGTGTAGCCCTGCCGGATGATCCAGCGGATGACCTGCACGGCCTCGCGCAGGTGCGGAATCGGTTTGCCGTAGTGGACGCCGTGCCAGTCTTCGTTCCACCAGCGCACGGTCGGCCCGATGCCGAGGACGCAGCGCCCGCCGCTGATGAGGTCGAGGTCGAGGGCGGAGCAAGCGGTTTCCAAGGGGCTGCGCGAGAAGGCGTGCACCACCCCGGTGCCGAGCTTGACGCGTGAGGTGACCGCGGCGGCGGTCCCCAAGGGAATGAATCCCGGGCTCCACAACTGCGGCGCCCAGATTCCCTCGAGCCCGAGATCCTCGCACTGCCGCGCCGCCATGCTCAAGATCGCCGCGGGCATCGGCGCCAGCAAGCCCCAGTATCGATGCTTCCTCGGCATGATTGCAGTCCTTTCCTTCTATACGGCGCGCCCGCGCCAGCGGGCTCAAGCGTGGCCGCAGCCGGCGCCGCGCGCTGTAGCACGCTTTCGATCTTGACAACAGATCGCCCTTCCTCGGCATCACCTTGGAGCCCGTGCGCTCACGGCCCCACCTGCGGCTGCCAGCGAGGCGCGATACTGCGGCGGCAGGCGCCCGATGCGGTAGCGGCCGGCGGCGAACTTACCGCGCACGTAAACGCCCGCCGACGCCGCCAGCCGCTTGAGGTACTTGGGCTCCTGCACTAGCAGCCGCACCAGACCCCAGAGGACGTCGGGGCGGCTGTAAAAGATGCGGTAGAGATGATCAAAATAGGTTTCGAGGACCTCTTCGCTCAAGCCGCGCGGGATGAACAGGAAGTTCATCGCGTTCATCTCTTCCCAATCTTCGTCGAACCTCCCGTGCTCGCGAATCGTCGGGTACGCCGGCGTGCCCGGGTAAGGCGTGAACTTGGTGATCTGACAGAGATCGAGTTCGACCTCTTTGAGGAAGGCCGCATCTTCGGCCAGGCTATCGAGCCCCTCACTCAGGTGGCCAACCATCAGGTAGCCCTTGGTGCGAATGCCGGCCGCTCGCGTCAGGCGCAGCGTCTCGCGCATCTTCGGGATGCGGACCTCGCGCTTCACCACGTCGAGCACGCGCTGCGAGCCCGACTCGATCCCGTAAGCAATCTGCCAGCAGCCCGCGCGCTTCATTAGCCTCAGCGTTGCCAAGTCGAGCAGATTGGGGTGGCTGTTGCAGCTCCAGGAAAACTCGAAGCCGTGATCGAGGAACGCCTGGCACAGCTCCACCACGCGCTGCTTGCGCACGGTGAAGAGGTCGTCGAGGAAGATGATGTGACGCACACCGAGCCCAACCAGGTCTCGGCACAAGCCGGCGACGTAATCCACGCCGTGCATGCGGCCCTTCTTGCCCGAGGTCGAGCGGTCGCAAAACGCGCACGAGAACGGGCAGCCGCGCGAGGTAATCAGAGTCGCCACCGGCGTGCGCGGGTAACTGAACAGCGACGGCTGGAAGCGGTGCGGAAAGTCCGGCAGCAGATCCCACGCCGGCGCAGGTAAGGCATCGAGGTCATCGAGGTAGGGCGCGCGCGCATTGGCGCGAATCTGGCCGTCGCACCGATAGACCAGACCCGGCACCTGGTCGACCGCTTGCCCGCGATCGAGGCGGGCGAGCAACTCGAAGAGCGCCACCTCGCCCTCGCCCACCACACCGAAATCAATGGCGGGAAAGGCTGCCAGCGTGCGCTCGGGAATGGCGCTGACGTGCGCGCCGCCGAGAATCGAAATCGCGCTGGGGACAAGCTGCTTGACCTGTTCGGCAATGCGAGCGGCGTTGGTCACGGAGATGGTCGTCGCCGACAGCCCCAAGTAGTCCGGCCGCAGCGCCGCGATCTCTCGGGCCACGTCCTGCGGCGATCGTCCCTGTTCCTTGGCGTCGATCAAGTGAGCGCGGTAGCCGTGCGTGCGCGCCACCGCGGCGAGAATCAACACGCCCATGCCGGGGATGGTCTCCTCGCCCTCGCGCAGCCGATCCATGCTGCGGTCCCAAAAGACATACGGTGGCTCGCACAGGACCAGTGTCTTCGGCCTTGCGCCCGCGCCCATGTGAGCGACGTTAGCCCAGAGCCCAGCGCAGCAGCAAGAGGGTGGCGCAATCTCATCCACCCGCCACCGTCGCCCGACCGCGCCGGGTACTTCAAGCCAGGGCGCGGGCGACGATCAGCTTCTGAATCTGGGTGGTGCCACCGCCGATGGCAAACAGCTTGGCATCGCGGTACCAACGTTCGGCCGGAAACTCGCGGGTGTAGCCGTAGCCGCCGAGCAACTGCACCGCGTTCGAGGTGACACGCTGCACCGCCTCGGCGCTGAAGATCTTGGTGATCGCGGCGGCGACGCCGGCGTCGGCGCCGGCTGCCAGCTGGCGCAATAGATCGCGCGTCAGCGACTTGGTGGCTTGCAGGTCGACGGTCATCTCCGCCAGCAGCTGCTGCACCATCTGGAACTCGATCAGCGCCTGGCCGAACTGCCGCCGCTCGCGGCAATAACGCACGGCCTGTTCGAGCGCGGCCTCGCACAGAGCGCCGCACACCACCCCGACCAGCGCTCGCTCGAAGGCGAACAGCTGCATTACCTGCTTGAACCCTTCGCCTTCGCCGCCCAAGAGGTTGGCGGCCGGTACTCGACAGTCCCGGAAGCTGATCTCAGCCGTGGGCGAGCAGCGGTTGCCGCACTTCTCCAACGGGCGTGAAGCGGAAAAACCCGGCGTGCAGGTCTCGACGATGAGCGTGCTCAGGCCCTTGGCGCCGGCACCGCCGGTGCGCACCAGACACACCAACACCTCGGCCACGGAGCCGTTGGTGATGAACACCTTGCCGCCGTTAACCAGAAAGCAGTCACCCGCCCGCACCGCCGCCGTTCGCAGGGCCGCCACGTCGGAGCCGGCCTCGGGTTCGGTGATGGCGATGCCGGCGAGCGCTTCGGCCGTGACCAGCCGTGGCAGATAGCGCGCCTTCTGCTCCGGGCGGCCATAGGCATCGATCCAGTGCACGGCCAACACGTGCCCCGAGGTCGAGGTGTAGGTGCCGGTGCAAACCTTACCGATCTCCTCCGCCACAATCGCGGCCCCGATGAAGTCGCGCTGGCCGCCGCCGAACTCTTCGCCGGCAATCAGCCCCAGTAGCCCGTGCTGGCCGAGCACCTTGACCACCTCGGCCGGGAAGCGCTGCTCGCGGTCGAGCGCGGCGGCAATCGGCGCCAGGTGCTCCGCCACCAGCGCCCGCGCCGTCGCGCGGATCATCCGATGCTCGTCGGTCTCGGCATAATCAATCGCTTGGAACTTCATCGCGGCCTGAACGTCCCGGCGAATCAATTGAACATCAGCTCAGGGGAGTCGGGGTTCAACCAGCACTTCGGATCGGAGGCGGTGACGTCGCCGCTGTAGGTTTGCGCCGTCGAGCGGCAACCGAAGCAGACGTCGCTGTGCTGGCAGGTGCCGCAGGCGCCCTGCACCTCGAAGTCGTACAGCAACGCACGCTTGTGGCGGTGGAAGATGTCCACCAGCCGCTCCTCAAAGACGTTGCCGTAGCGGGTCTCGCGAAAGAACGCGCATGGCATGACATGGCCCTCGAAGGTCACAAACAGTGTAGTCTTGCAGAAGAACTTGGAGCACTCCATGGTGCCGATCTGCAGCCACTCGCGGCCGCGCAGCTTGGCGCGGTGCTCGGCCACGCGTTTGAGGTCGGCCTTGGTCGGCTCCAGATGCTTATTGCCGTCGCCGAAGCCGTAGGGCTTGAACGGCAACAGGTTGATCCAACCGACGCCGCGCTCGTGGAACCAATCCAGAGTCTGCTCGGCGGTTTTCACCGATTCGCTGGTCAGGCACAGGCAGGCTACGACGCTGGCGTTAGGAAAGCCGGCATCGAGAAGGTTCTGGTATCCCTGCAACTTGAGCGGCAATGTGTCGGCGCGATGATGGACCTTGGCGTAGATCTCGGGATCGATGCTGTCGATGTGAATCCCCACCATGTGGAGGTAGCCACGGCGATGCAGGTCGGCGAGCAATTGCGCCTTGGGTTTGGAGATGATCGAGCTGGTGACCGCGAAGGCATGCAGCTGCATCTCCCCGCCAATCCACTCCATGATCGCCTGGAAGTCCGGATGCAGCAGCGGATCACCGCCGGGCAAGGTGACGTGGCGAACGCCGAGGCTGGCGGCGTCGGTAATCACTTCCTTGATCTTCGCCGCCGGCATGTGGGAGCGATTGGTCACAACCGACGACGAGAAGCAATACGAACACGAGCCGCCGCAGGCGTCGGTGACCTCCAGGTTCAACACCAGCGGCCGCAGCTTAGCCGCGGCGCGCCGGATACCGGCCGACATCTGGAGTTCAAGGAATGGGTCCATGCGGGCTCCTCTAGTGCGAACCGACTGCCGCGAGGGCATCGCCGCGCCCCGCGGCTCAACCTGCCAACCGGGGTCAGCCTACCAACACATTGCCAATTCTGTCCAGCCTTTTGCACGCCCGCCTTCGCCGGTCCCCCTTGCTGCGCGCCGGACAAGGTGATTAGTGAGCGCCGCCGTGGGTGATGCAAGCGGGAGAGTCCCGCAACTCGATATCCTGCGCGGAGTCGCGATCTTGCTCGTGCTCGGGCGCCACCTCGAGTTGGCTGCGCCGAGCGTGGCCGCACCGGTGCGACTGCTCTGCGGGGCGTGGCATCGGATCGGCTGGACCGGCGTGGATCTGTTCTTCGTGCTGAGCGGATTCTTGGTCTCGGGGCTGCTCTTCACCGAGTTCCAACGCCACGGCAGCGTGCAGATCGGGCGCTTCTTGCTGCGCCGCGGTTTCAAGATCTACCCGCCGTTCTACGTTCTGCTGCTGGCGACCGCGTTACTGTGGAGCCGCTGGCCAAGCTTGGCGGCGCCGCTGCCGGCTGACTTCGTCTTCGTGCGTGGGTGGTTGTACGAGGCCCTCTACCTCCAGAACTACGGCCCGGCGATTTGGGGCCACACCTGGTCGCTGGCGATCGAGGAGCACTTCTATTTCCTGTTGGCAGCAGTCGTCGGTCTAAGCTTACGGTGGAGTCGTGGCGGGAGCCGTAATCCGTTCCGAGTCATCGTGCCACTGGCACTCGCCGTCGCCGTGGCTGCGCTTGGATTAAGGATCGCCACCAGCCTGCACAGCGCCTACACGCACAAGACGCATCTGTACCCGACGCATCTGCGGCTCGATTCACTGCTGTGGGGCGTGCTGCTGAGTTACGCTTACCACTTCGAGCGGGAGAAGCTCTTGCGCTTCGCCGCGCGCTGGCGGCGGCTCATGGTGTTGGGGGCGCTGATCTTCGTCGCCCCGGCATTGGTGTGGTCGCTGCCGTCCTCGCCGTTTCTGGCCACCGTCGGGTTGACGACGATTGCGCTCGGGTTCGCTGCCGCCTTGCTCGTGCTCATACACACCGGCGCGCGGCAACCAAGCGGGGCCGCGGCGTCTCGGCTCAGCGCCGCGCTGGCTCAGATCGGCGTCTACTCGTACTCCATCTACCTGTGGCACCTGCCGGTGCAGTGGTGGTTGCCCGAGCTGATGCGGCGTCACGGCGTGCTAGCTCAGGCATCCCCGACCATCGCCTACCTCGCCGTGTCGGTGTTGTACCTGGGCGCCAGCATCGCGGGCGGCATAGCCATGGCCCGCATCGTCGAGCGCCCCTCCTTGCGTTTGCGCGATCGACTGTTGCCGTCGCGCGCCGGCGCGCTGGCCACTGGCTCGACAGCTTGACAAGTACCGCTGCTGTCAGCTTCACCGCTGCCATGGCTGAACCGTTTGCCGAGCTCATCAACCATCTGCGTGAGGTCCACGACCTCAAAGGTGCCCTCTCGCTGTTGCACTGGGATCAAGAGACGCAGCTACCCTCGGGCGCGACCGCCGGCCGCGCACGCCAGATCGGCGCGCTCGCTGCCGTCGTCCACCAGCGCGAAACCGAGCCGCGCTTCTTGGAGCTGGTCGATGCCCTCGCCGCCCAACTCGATCAGCTCGAGTTCGGCCAGCAAGTCGACGTGCGCGAAACCAAGTGGCGCATCGATCGCAAGCGGCGGCTGGACACGGCTTTGGTGCGGGAGCGGGCCACGCTGCGCAGTGAAGCGCACGCTGTCTGGGTGAACGCCCGCAGCAACAATGACTTCACAGCCCTGCGGCCGTACCTCGACCGATTGATCGCGATCGAGCGGCGCGTCGCCGCCGCCATCGACTCCGGGAGGCCGGCCTACGATGTGCTCCTCGAAGGCTTCGAGCCCGGCGCCAGCAGCGCACTACTGGCGCAAGTCTTCAACACTCTGCGCGACGGCTTGCTGCCGCTGATCGCTCGGCTCAACCAGCGCTGCGAGCGCCGCCCGGTTGACGGCCGCGGGTTATGCGGCGCCTTCGGGTTGTCGGCACAGCGGCGCTTCAACCGCATGGTAGCCGAGCGCATCGGCTTCGACTTCGCCCGCGGCCGCCTCGACGAGTCCGCCCACCCGTTCACCACCGAGGTTGGTGACGACGTGCGCATCACCACGCGCCTAAGCAAGAGCGACCTGCGCTACGGGCTGTTCTCGACCCTGCACGAAGTCGGGCACGCGCTCTACGAGCAAGGTCTCGATGCGACCGCGCGCGGCACTCCGCGCGCCACTGCCTGCTCGATGGGTATGCATGAGTCGCAATCGCGGCTGTGGGAGAACCTGGTCGGGCGCAGCGAGGCCTTCTGGCGCTGGTTGCTGCCGTTGGCGGTGCAGGCTTTTCCCGAGCTGCGCCCGCGCCGACCGCGCGCGGTACTGCTGGCGGCTAACGAGGCCCGGCCGTCGTTGATTCGCACCGAGGCCGACGAGCTGACTTACAACCTACACATCATCCTACGCTTCGAGTTGGAGCAGGCGCTGATTGCCGGCGAGCTTGCAGCCGCCGACCTGCCGGCGGCCTGGGAAGAGAAGATGCGTCACTTCCTCGGTGTCACGCCGGCAAGCGATCGCGACGGTGTCTTGCAGGACGTGCACTGGGCCGAGGGGCTGTTCGGGTATTTTCCGACCTATGCGCTCGGCAACCTGTACGCAGCGCAGCTATACGAGGCCGCCCAGCGCGACTTCGGCCGGTTGGAGGAAGGCTTTGCCGCCGGCGATTTCGGCACCCTACGCACATGGCTGGGCGAACGGGTACAGCGGCATGGTCAAAGCTGGCGCGCCCCCGAACTGGTCCGGCGCGTCACCGGCAGCGCGCCCGAGGCGCGGCCGTTGCTGGCGCACCTGACTCGCAAGCTCGAGTGGCTCGAGGCCAACTGAAGGCCTGCGGCCAGCCGGCCGGGTGAGCGGCGCTGCTCGCCCGTGCCGTTGCTTTCCGCTTTCTGCTTGCAGGTGTGCTATGAGGCCGCGGAGCCGATGCAGAACGCCGACCTGATCGTCGAGTCCGAGGTGGCGCCGCCGCACAGTCTGGCCGCGGACCGGCACTTCATGCATGCGGTGCAGCGCGCCTCGCGCACGCGCAACGCCGTGCTGCGGGTCTACACCGTTCCCGGCGACGTGCTGGCACTAGGCCGTTATCATCTGGCTCCCGACACCGGCCCGCGGGATGTCCGCTTGTTGCGCCGGCTCACCGGTGGCCGCGCCCTGCCCTTCGGCGAGGGTTTCATCGGTGTTTCGTTGGTGCTGCCGCACCGCTCGGCGCTCTTTTCCAGCGAGCCTTTTGCGCTGGCGCCGTATCAGGTGATGAACCGCTACGTGCGCGGTATACTTGAAGCCTGCAAGCTCGTGCACATTCCCGCCTTCTACCCTGGGCGCGATTTCGTGACCGTCGACGGGCGCATTCTCGGCATGGTCTCCTTCGAGACCGACGAGCACGGCGCGCTGCTGTTCGAGGCGCTGCTGGCCAACACCCGCGACTTCAGTCTGCTGCCGCAAATGCTCGAAGTGGTTGACCGCGCCGGGGTGATCAAGGCGGAGATGCTCACTCCCGACAGCACCACCTGCCTGGCCCGCGAACTGGGCAGCCGGCTGAGCGTCGTCGAGGTCGCCGAGATGTTGCAGCGCGGCTACGAAAAACAATTCGCCCTCACGCTCGCCCCGCATCGGCTGAACCCGCTCGAGGTGCAGGCCATCGAGGCGCTGGCGGCGCGCGAATTCGAGCCCGAGGCCTGGCTGCAACAACGCCACCCGCGGCCCGACCTCGACCACGCGGTGTCGGCGTGGGTACAACTGGGCGTGTTCGAAGCCCACTTCTCGCTTGAACAGGACCGCTTCATCAAGGAGGTTCAGTTCAACGGCGACTTCATCGCCAACTCGCCGTCGCTAGCGCGTCTCGAACACGAGTTGCGATTGTGCCCAGCAGAGTGGCGAGCCATCGATGCCGTCGCCTCCGAGATCTTCGCCAACCCGGAGCACTTCATCCTCGGCATCGGTAAAGCCCGCGCCATTGCCGACACCATCATGCGGGGGCTGTCCGCGTAGCGCGGCGGCGCTCACGGCTCGGCGAGCAGGCCATCGACCGGTTCGTCGGGCGGGATCGTGCCGGCAAAAGCCGCTGCGGCCTCGGCGCGCAGGCGCTCGGCATCGCCCTCATAGCGGGGCGAGAAGTGGAAGACCTCGAGGCGCTTAACTCGCGCCAGCCGCGCCAGCGTGCCGGCCTGGCGCGCGGTCATGTGGTAGCGGCGTGCCGCCTGCTCGCGATCCTCGTCAACGAAAAGGGATTCGCAAAAGAAGATGTCCGCGCCCGCTGCCAGTGCAGCGATGCGCGTGGCATTGTCCTGACTGAACACGGTATCGGTGACATAGGCGATCGCTTGCCCCGGGGTATCGACGATCAGCCGGTCGCGCAGCTCGGCCAGCGAGAACGAGCGCTGTTGCGCCGTGCCGTTCTCACGCCAGTGCGCCACGATCGCGGTCTGCTCCGGAGCACCACGCCGCAGCGCGTCCTTGAGCGCCGCCAGCCACGGACCCGGCGGAATCCCCAGCCTCTCCAGCTCTTCGGTGCGCAAGTTGAGATGACGGTTCTCGAGCAGCGCAAACCCGAGACACGGGATCCGGTGATCGAGCAGCACACCCGAGACGCTGAATTGCGGTTCCTGCAGCAGGACCGCCGGCCCGCTCGGCAACGCCCGCTCGCCCTCGGCGGCGGGCTCGAACGCGCTTGCGGCCGGCAGGCGTACCCAGCGCAGGCGTTGATCCAGCCCGACCTCGTTGACCGTCAGCACGAACTCGTAGTTGTCGACCAGGTTCCAAGTATAGCCGGCCAGTTTACCGCGCACGTTGGCGATGATGCCCGGGGGCCCGAACAGCTCGAGCCGGATCGGGCGGGCCAAAAACAAGCGCAGCAGATGGTCGAAGCCGATGAAGTGATCGATGTGCGTGTGCGAGACGAACACGTGGGTGACGCGCAGCAGGTCGCCCGCCGGTACGCGCTCGATGCGGCCGAGATCGAAAAGCAGGGCGCGCCCGCGCCAGCGCTGGTGGATATACAGGCCGGGGTCGCCGAACGGCCCGTTGACCAGCCGGGGAACGAATGCGGTCTTCACGCCGCCATCATACGGCAGCGCGCCGCCGGCGCAAACCTCGTAGCGCCAAATCAGCACGGCGGTGCCGATTGACTCGCCCACCGGCGGCCGATAAGCCGCGATCTATGGCAAGCTCGATTGCAGCCATCCAAGCGGCTCTGCACGCGCAGTCAGACGCGGCCGGGATTGATGCTTGGCTGTTCTACGATTTTCGCGGCAGCGATGCCCTTGCCTATCGCGTACTCGGTCTACCGCAGGCGGAACTCACGCGGCGCTGGTTCTACCTAGTGCCGGCCAGCGGTCATCCGCGGGCGCTGGTATCGGCGGTCGAGCCCGAGGCGTTGGCAGACCTGCCGGGCGAGCGGATCGTCTATCGCACGTGGCAGGATCTCCACGACGGCCTGCGCGGCTTGCTGCGCGGCTGTCGCCGAGTGGCGATGCAGTATTCGCCGAACAATGCCATTCCGTACGTCAGCCGGGTCGATGCCGGCACCGTCGAGCTGGTCCGCAGCTGCGGCGTGGAGTTGGTCTCCTCGGCCGACCTCATGCAGCGCTGCGAGGCGGTATGGAGCCCGGCGCAATACGCCAGCCACTGCCGCGCCGCCCGCGGGTTGCGCCAAACGGTCGATGACACCTTCGCCCACATCGCCGCCGCCATCAACGCCGGCACCCAGTCGACCGAGCTGGGCGCGCAAGCATTCATGCTCGATTCTTTTGCTCGCGCAGGCCTGCTCACGAGCAAGCCCCCAATCGTCGCGGTCGACAGCCATAGCGCTAACCCTCACTACCAACCCGAGCCCGCCACCAACGCGGCTATTCGGCGCGGTAGCTTTGTGTTAATCGACCTCTGGGCAAAGGAGCCAGGCGGGGTGTACGCAGACATCACATGGACCGGCTATGCGGGCGAGAGCGTGCCGGATGAATATGCCAACGTGTTCGCGGTGGTGCGCGCGGCCCGCGATGCCGCCGTCATGCTGGTAAGTGAGGCAGCGCGCTCGCAGCGCTCACTCTGCGGCGCAGATGTCGATGAAGCGGCCCGCTCGGTCATTCGCCGCGCCGGCTACGGCGACTACTTCGTCCATCGCACCGGGCATTCGATCGGCGTCGAGGTCCACGGCAACGGCGCCAACATCGACGGCTTCGAGAGCCCCGATCACCGCCGCCTGATTCCCGGCACCTGCTTCTCGATCGAGCCGGGAATCTACCTGCCGGGGCGGTTCGGCGTGCGCAGCGAAGTGGACGTATACCTCTCCGAGCGCGACGCCGAGGTTACCGGCATGCCGGCGCAAACCGCCGTTGTGCCGCTACTCGCTCCGAAGATGAGGGTCGCATGAACGTAGCTCGCCAGCACGCAAATTTCTGGGAACGCATCGCTGCCGGAGCCGCCGTCCTCGTGCTGCTCAGTTGCCTCGGAGTGCTTTTCACCTCGTGTGGTGGTGACGATCTGGTCTTACCGGGCTCGGGCGTCGTGCTGCCGACGGCGACAGAGGCTGAGCCAACGGCGACGCCGTGAAGAGCGACATCCTCATTGAACCCTTCCCTTCCCTGCCCCGACCTGAGACTCGCCCGGGTTATGAACGCGGCACCCGTGCCACGTCTTGTACGACGAATTGAGCGGATTGAGCGGACTCGGATCGCCTCGAAGCCTTCTCCGGCCCGTGAAATGCTTTCCATCCGCTTAATCCGTTGTCAGAAGAGTCCGAGCTTTCGGTGGGTTCGGTGGCAGGGGTCTCGACTCCGCGCCTCCGCGTCTCCGCGGCTCCGCGTGAGTGAACGCCGAGGGTCTCCGTGTTGGAGAAAAGCCAGACCGAGAGCCGGCCCCTCATTGTCGAAGCGTTACATCGTCGCGGGCAAGACGCGAACCGCGAAACCCTACTCACCACAGAGGCCGCCGAGGGCCGCAGAGGCTGACAGGGCTCCGCTTCTCCGCCGATCTTCCCGTTCTCTGCCCGCGCCGTACTGGAGGGAGCCAGCCCCTCGGTGCCGGGGCGCAGTGGCGCCACGGCTGCTGACCATGGTGGTGTAGGCCCTTCGACGCAGCCTAGCGCGGGCATCTTGCCTGCGGTCTTTCCTCCCGGTGGTGCAGGCATCTTGCCTGCGGTTCCTGACCCACCGAAGCCCAAGCTGCTCAGTCCCTCGGTGGCGCAGGCATCTTGCCTGCGGTCCCTGACCCACCCAAACCCAAGCTGCTCGATCAAGTGCGCGACGCCATCCGCCAGTGGCGCAGGTATCCCTGCCTGCGGTCCTTGAGTCTTCCGCACCGAGGCCTGCCTGCCGAAGCCCCGGCGCAGGCAGGAGGCATACGTGCATTGGATCGAGCGCTACATCTTCTTCCACCACAAGCGCCACCCCGCGGAGATGGGCAAGCAGGAGATCACGCAGTTCCTTACCGCGCTGGCCGTCGACCGACACGTCAGCGCCTCGACGCAGAACCAGGCCCCGATGCCGCGCCGGTGCGCACCTGCCCCAACTGCGGCGGGCCGCTGCAAGTGCTGGAACTCCTGCCCCCGCCCGCCGTGATGGTCCACTGAGTCTGGC
>JACQVA010000083.1 GCA_016210005.1 Deltaproteobacteria bacterium
CGGTAAATCTCCGCGACCGTCTTCGCACTCAGGCGGAAGTGATTGGTGAGGAAGAAGTACCGCTTGCCGGTGCCCGGATCGATGTAGCTGATGCGCCGCAACTCGACCGGGATGCTGTCCGCTTTACTGCCTTTGATTCGGATCGTCTGATCCGAGGTGACGCCCGACAGCGGGGGTGGTTCGCGGCGGGCGACCACGCGGAACGTCGCGCCCCGCTTGAGTCGGGTGACGAAGAACGCACGCTGGAGGTGGATCTGGTAGAACCACGCGTAGTCCACGTAGCCCCGGTCGAAGACGAAAATGCTGTCCGGTTCGAACACGAATTTCCGCCCTTCCTGAATGTCGTGGGTCGAGCCCGTGGTGATGCGCACGACGGAGGGAATGTGGCCGTCGTGGTCGAGGAGCGCGTGCAGCTTGATGGCGCCCTTGGTGCGGCGAAACTTGGCCCACGGGAAGACGCTCAGGCAGAGATCGATGACGCTCGCGTCGAAGGAGTAGAGTTTGTGCCGGAACCGGAAGCGATGCGCGGGCACTTGCCGGAGGCACTGCGCCTCGTAGATCCGGTACGACCGCCGTTCATTGGCGTCGGCGAGTGTGCTGCGCCGCACCTCGGGCGTCCCGATGGTTTGGTAGAGGAAACGGCGCTTGGTCTCCAGCGCCAGCACGAGATCACGCAGACTCATCTGGCGGCTGAGCTGTGCGTACAATAGACACCCGAGCTGCGCCCAACAGGAGAACGAGCGGACGCCCTTTTGGCCTCCATGCTCGCGCGCGAGCTTCTCGAACTCGGTGCGCGGAATGAGGCGCAGAATCTGCGCGAAAACGGTGGGGAGCCTGTGCACGCCTTATCCTCCAAGGGGTTTGGGAGACTCAGGCGCGGAAATCGTTGGCAGTCAAGCTCTCCGGCGGTTACCGCCGTGCGGCACGCGGTCCGAAATCGCCAATTCCAAATCGTATCCCCGCAAAACGAGACCCACGTGTAAGCCTTGCGAGACAAGGGCTTTTCAGCAATTCAGCAGATCACGAACCGGACAGCAGTGAGGTAGATGGGATACGTCGCCTCGCTCAACCAGCGAACTCCTGCATACTCCCGCCAGTCGAACGTCAGCAGAAAGATTCCGAGAATTATCGCGTAGATGTTGACGTACTCGATCAAGACCCAAGGCGGGGTTGTGCCCGGCGGCAACGCCAGTACGCCGGTCGTCGCAAGCACGCTGGCGATCACCAACGCTCCACCACCGATCGACCGCCGCTGGCCCGATGACAGCCCTGCCACTGCGGCCACGTGCTGCGCCACCAACCACCCGGCGCCGAAGTAACCCCACCAGCGCAGTGGGTTGCGCGCATTCCAGAACTAGGCCAACGCGTGGCGGGCCGCTGAAGCTGATAACGCGCAGCCCGCACAGCAACCCAAGCACCCATACATCACCAGCGGCACGAGCAGCCGCCGGCATCGCGACAAGCCAAACGCCAGCACACAGGCGGCGGCAAACGGCGGCACGAAGTAGTAGATGCCGGCCGCGTCACCCACAAGCAGCTCGAATCCCATACGTGCCAGTGGGAGAGACTCACCGCCGAGTGCGCGGTGTCAAGGCTCGCCACCAAATAGGGCAGAATCAGCCGGGTCAGTCGCTGCCCCAGCAGGGCCGGCGGCATCGCAGTTGGTCGGAAGTAGAGAAAACCGGACGCGAAGAAGAACGCGGGCACCGCAAAGCGCGACACGGAGCCCAGCCTGTCGGACCATGCCAACCTGCGGCCGCCACAAGGTCAGAAAAGCGTGGATCCAGATGACGGTCAGGATGGCGGCCGTCTTCAGGACATCGATCGATACAAAACGTCCTTCACCGTAGTTGCCCCGGTATCGTTCGGCGCCAGCAGGCGCAGACAGGCCGCCGAGCTGCGTGCGCGCCACGCCATCACTCCACGTATCCCAAGGCCCGCAGCCGCTCCGCGCTCGCCTCGTCTAGCGGTGCCGCAGGCGCGTTGTGCACGGCGCGCGTGTAGCCGGCGAGCTTCTCGCGCAGCATCGTCACCACTTCGGGATTGGCGGCACTCACATCTCGCATCTCCGTGGGGTCGCGCCGCAGATCGTACAGCTCGCGCCGGCGCTTGCGCTCGACCAGGGCGGACGGCAGCGGCGCCTGGGCGGGGTCATCCACCAACGGCACTGGCTCACTTTCTACGTACTTCCAGTCAGTGGAGCGTACCCCCCGGCGCACAAAACCAAAGGAGTACTCCCTGCCATCGAGCAGCATTCGCTCGCGAAAAATGCTGGTGGCGGACAAATGCGTTTCCGCGTAGGTCTCTCCCTGCTTCATGCCGCGCAGGCGCGCTAGCCACGGGTGGCGCACGGCCAGCGCGACGCTGTGCCCGTCGACGTCCGCTGGACTCGGCAGGTCGAGCAAATCCATCACCGTCGGAAAGAGGTCGATGTTGCGCGCAAAGCTGCCCACATGGGTTCCACGAGCCCCGCTGCTGGGATCGGCGATGATCAGTGGGATATGAAGCGTAGCATCGTAGAGGTCTCGGCCGTGCCCAACGTAGCGGTGCTCAAACAACTCCTGGCCGTGGTCTGCGTGTAGGATCACCAGCGTACGCGAGGCGAGGCCATTGTCGTCGAGCCCTCGCAGCAACGCGCCAACCTGAGCGTCAACAATCGATACGTCGCGATCGTACTCGGCGAGGTTGCGCTCCAAGTGCTGCTTGAACGAGAGGTGGACGTACATCTTCTCGTGCGGGCCGAAAAAGTGCACCCACAAGAAGAAGGGCTCGCGCCGCTCGGCCGTGAGCCAGCGTATGGCGCGTGCGGCCACCTGATCATCGGGCCGGTAGGCGCGCGCCATACGGCGGAGCATCAGCCAGTTTCGTTGCGCTATCTCGTTCGCCTCTGGCGGCAGCTCCCCAGAGAGGCGCGCGGGGTCCTCGTCCTTGACCACGGACGTGTTGAACGCCTCATCATACAGGTCGAAGCCTTGGCTCAGGCCGAAGGACGAATCCACCGGAAACGAGCCGATCACCGCCGCCGTGGTGTAGCCCCACCCGCGCAAGGTTTTCGCCAGAGTCTGCGTTTCCTCCAGCCGCTGCGACGACATACGCAGCCCGTGGTGTACCACGTAGCGGCCGGTGAACACCGATGCCATCGACGGCGTCGTCCAAGTAACGTCGCAAAAAGCCCGATCGAAAGCGACGCCCCGCGCCGCCAGCGCATCAATGCTCGGCGTTTGGTTGTGCGCGTAGCCGTAGCACGACAGCCGATCCGCGCGCAGGGTGTCGACGGTAATCAGCAGGACGTTGCGCGCTGGGCGTCCACAAGCAGCCAACGCCGCCAGCGCAAGAACCGCCGCCACAAATGCCCCGCATCGCCCCTCCTTCCGCCACTCCCGACCTGCGGCCAATCGACGCTTAGATGCCATTGCTAGCGTAATACTGAGCGCTGTGATGCCTTCCTTCTTGGCAGCGCTAGCCACGTACACCTCACCCGATTCTCAGTCGTGCGCGGCGGCCGAAGGCCCGCCGGCCAAAAGCGACGACGGCCAGCGACCCGGCGAGGCCGACCAGAAACGCAATACCATCGAGTATGGCCTGCGCAAGCAGCAATCTACGCCGAAGCGGCTCCACCACCACAAAACGATACAGGAATATGAAGAAATAATGGTAGAGGTAGATGGGGTAGGTGGCATCACTCAACCAGCGAACGGCCCGTACCTCTGGCCAGTCGAATGCCAGCAAGAAGATGCCCATGATCACCCCCCAGATTGCAACGTACTCCAGGCCTGTCCGTGACCGGCTCCACGTGGGTGGAAGTTCGAGCACCACGTACACAAAGAGACTCGCAACTACCACGAAAACGATCATGCCGGTCCATTGCCGCGCGCTCCGCCCAAGGCCACGAATCTCATCCACATGCCCCGCCATCCACCAACCCCCGACAAAGTAACCCCACCATCGCAAGGGATTGCGCACGTTCCATGATAGCGAGTCCATTCCGAAGCTAGTATCTATGACTACATATTGCAGTTCGCACAATACCCCAAGAGGTAACAGCACCAGCAACAGCGGAGCGGTAAGCCACGAAGCGCGCGACAGGAGAATCGCCAACGGCATCGCCGCCAGCAACACCGGCACAAAGTAATAGATGCCAACGGCATTGCCCGCCAGCAGCTCAATGCCGACTTCCTTTGCAGTGATAGTACCAAGTGCCAGTGCGCGTGCCGCGATGACGATGCCACTCGCTACTAGATACGGGAAAACGACCCGCTTAACGCGCTCTACCAGCACCTGCCCGCTGATTGGTGTGGCTGAGAAATACAAGAAACCTGAGGTGAAGAAGAAGGCGGGGACGGCGAAGCGACTGAAGAATGCCAGTTGCCTAATGCCAGACCGTGGCTGCCCGAGGAGTAGAAACGAATGGATCCAGATCACAGTGACGATCGCACTGGCCTTGAGAAAGTCTATAGACGGGTGGCGCTTCCCAACCTGCGGTATCCGGCGCGTGCGAAAGCCACGTTGAGCTTCGCAACTCCCGTCTTCAGCCACTCCCACGAGCTTCACCTATTCCGCCGCAGCCTGCGCGAGACCGAGGCGGGGCCGCTAGCCTCGCCCCCTCCACAGCGCTCGCGAGCAAGAGGGATCGTCCCTACTCCGTGTAACCTAGAGCACGCAGACGCTCGCGGGTTTCTTCACCGACCTGCATCGGGGCTACAGCGGCGGGCGGCTGCGACAGCGTGCCCGCAGCATATTCGGTCAAAAGCTTACGATGATGTTCCAATTCGGCGGGGAAATCGCCCCTGGCATCGCGCGTTTCCAGTGGATCAGTCGTGAGGTCGTAAAAAAGCTCCCTGACCGGGATCTTGGAAGTCATCAGCTTGAACCGCGAGTCTTGCACGGCCAGACCTTCTATGCGGCATCCGTCGGGGAGGCGCAAGCGCCTGCACTCGCCCCATGCGGTCCGCAGCTCCGAAATTGCTATTGCCGCCTGCGGCGCGGACCCGTCCATAAGCGGCACGAGGCTTTGGCCATCGACTGGCGGGGCCGGAACGGCGATAAGCTCCAAGATGGTCGGCATTACGTCCACTATTTCCACGGGCGATTCGCTGCTGGCGGAGCTGCCCCGCCCCGGAAGACGAAAGCCGAGCGGGACATGCAGCACCTGATTGTGCAAGGTCTCACCGTGACCGATCTTTCCGTGCTCTCCGAATTCCTCGCCATGATCGGAAAGGAGAACGATGAGCGTGCGGCCGGCCAGCCCAGTGGCCTCCAAGTGAAGTAGAAACTGGCCTAGCAGTCGGTCGAGGTAATTTATTTCGCCGGCATAAAGGGCGCGCAGGCGTGTCAGATCCGCTGCGGAGTGGGGGGCTCTTCCGCTGTTGTGGGCTAGCATGGGTAGCCGGCCAGGATAGAAGTCGCTAAAGGTGCCGCGATAATCAGGCGCGATAAGATCGGCGATTGCCCGGGCTGGTGCGTCCTTTATGGTGTACGGCGCGTGCACTTCGTAGGTATGGACAAAGAGGAAGAATGTCGAGTGGCTTCCGTACTCATCGAGCCACCGGCTTGCTTTGTCGAAGGTCGCCTGCGCTCCGCCAGCAAACCCCTGCGTAAAATCGGCCTCGCCGTTGTCGTACCAGTCAAAACCCGTGTCGAAGCCGAAATCCGAGCTCACGTATGCATCCTCCGTAATCGCCACAGTCAGATAGCCATGATGCGCCAACACGGATGCGAGCGTAGCCTTATCAAGGTGCGAGTTGTCGATCTCTCCATATAAGCCATGTGACCGCGGATATAATCCGGTGAAAAGGGAAGCATGAGACGATAGCGTACTGGGATACTGCGCATACGCCCGACGAAAGGAAAATGCCTGCCCCAAGAACTTGTCTATGTTTGGGCTTACACCCGATACGTTACCAAACGAACTCAAATGTGGCGCACCCAAAGTATCGAGGCAGATCACGATTATGTTCAGCCGTCTCCCGGTTGCTCCGTGGTTACCCCGTGCCCCTCCCGGCTCACCGGGTCCAAGGGCTATGGGCGAACCCCAGTAGGCCGCGACCCCCGAATGCCCCACTTCCCCCAAAGGCACGGTGTGAAAGCGAAGCCGCTGGACGCCGCCGCCATCCAGGCGCACGGCCCGGTCATGCCATGTGTCTACACCCCCCGGCCTAACAACGTCCGAGAAGATCGTTCGCCAGTAACCGTCGGAACTAACGCTAACAACAAACTGGACGCCGTTACCGCGCGAGGCCAGGCCACTAACACCGATGCTGAATACCAAGCGCTGACCCTCTACGGCGGCCTCAAAAAACGACTCTGGCGCCACCTGGATCGCGTCTCTCGTACTTGATCCGAGCTTGACCTTGCGCGCAGCGAGTGCAGGCGCCAGGGTTTGCCCGGCCGCTGTACCCAGGCGTCGCAGCACGACCTCTGATGCCGTACCACGTGACCGATGCAGCAAAGTGCCTGCGCCCGCAAGCAGCAGCAAGCACAGGAGGAACGCCAACCGGCGATGCATTCGGATCCTCAAAAACGCTCCTTCGTCCGGAATTCCACGTAGATGGGCTTGCGAGTGACGAACACCTACAGCTAAACCGTGTTGCGTAAGCACCACCTTGCACGAGAGAGGTGCCTCAGCGGCCCGGCATACGGGCTAAAAGCTGCCATGTTTCGCCGGGCGTGTCCAGGCAGAGTGTCGCACCAGATCAGCGCTCTGTTTGAAGCATCAGCCCGGCGCACTGGTTCTCGCAGGACGCGGCGTCATGAGGAGCCCGAAGATCTCTACGAGATCATCCGCCAGCGCTACGAGCGCGGCGCCGCGATCCTGACCTCGAACCGAGCCATCGAGGAGTGGCCGGCGCTGTTCGGCGATGCCCTTTTGGCCAGCGCGGCGATGGATCGCTTGCTCCACCACGCCCACGTCATCGCCATCGACGGCGACTCGTACCGCAATCCGCCGC
>JACQVA010000084.1 GCA_016210005.1 Deltaproteobacteria bacterium
CTGGTCTACTACGAAGCGCACGGCTGCGCCGAGACCGCAATCGTGCGGGAGAAGCAGCTGAAGAAGCGGCGCCGCGCCTGGAAGATGGCAAATTGCGTCCCTTTCGGCCATGGGCCTCGGCCTGACAGTACACAGTACTGTCAGACTGGTGAGGATTTGCCCGGTCGGCTGCACGTTACCCACAGATTTGTCGCACACCCTCGCCCGGGCTTGCTTGAACCACGGCTGGCTATCGCGACCGCCATTGACTACGCTGGCATCCGCAGAGGGCGTGCGTATGCTGCGTGAACTGGACAATGATCTCTGGGTGGTAGAGCGGCCGCAGCGGTTCTACGGGCTCGAGGTCGGGACGCGTATGTCCGTGATCCGGCTCACCGATGGCAGCCTGCTGCTGCACTCGCCGGTGGCGCTCTCGCCTGAGCTTGGTCGCGAGCTCGATGCGCGCGGAGCGGTTCGCTTCGTGGTCGCACCGAACCGCTTTCATCACCTCTATGCCGGCGAGGTGCAGCGGGCCTACCCGCAGGCGCGGCTGTGGGTGGCGCCCGGGCTGGAGCGTAAGCGACCCGACCTGAGGATCTCGGGCGTCCTGGGCGACGGCGCCCCGGAACAGTGGCGCGGCGAGGTGGATCAGGTCTTCTTTCGCGGGCGGCCGTTCGAGAACGAAGTGGCCTTTTTCCACCGCGCCAGCCGCACGCTGTTGTTGTGTGACCTCGCCTTCAATTTCGGGCGCAGCGCGGCACCGCTGACGCGACTGCTGATGTCGGTGCTGCAGCGGCGCGGCGGCTTCGGACCCTCGCGGCTGGACCCGCTTCTCATTCGTGATCGCACCGCCGCGCGCGCGAGCCTCGCGGCTATCCTGGCGTGGGACTTCGATCGCGTCGTGGTCGCCCACGGTGACGTACTCGAGCGCGGCGGCCACGCCGCGTTACGCGCCGGCTACGCCTGGCTGGAAGGGTAGGGCAGCGCTTGAATCTGCCGGGGCTAGACCTTGTAACGCTGCAGTAACTGGCGCGCGATCACCAGGCGCTGAATCTCGTTGGTACCTTCGCCGATGATCATCAGCGGGGCATCGCGATAGAAGCGCTCGACCGGAAACTCCTGCGTGTAGCCGTAACCGCCGAGAACGCGCATGGCTTCGGTGGCAACTTCCAGGCAGGTCTCCGAGGCGAACAGCTTGGCCATGCCAGCTTCGACATCGCAGCGCTCGCCACGGTCCTTCTTGTCGGCCGCGCGGTAGGTGAGCAGCCGCGCCGCGTCGATCTTAGTGGCCATGTCGGCAAGCTTGAGCTGGATGGCCTGATGCTCGCAGATCGGCTTGCCGAAAGTCTCCCGCTGTTGCGCGTAGCGGATGGCCTGCTCGAAGGCGGCGGTGGCGACGCCGACGGCGCGGGCGGCGATGTTGATGCGGCCGACCTCCAGACCGCTCATGACCTGGCGAAACCCTTGCCCCTCCTTGCCGCCGAGCAAATTAGCCGCCGGTACGGCGTAGTCCTCGAAATTGACCTCGCAGGTTTCGATGCCCTTGTAGCCGAGCTTGCGCAAGTCGCGGCCGACAGTCAGTCCGGGTCCCTTTTCGCCGATGAACATGCTGATGCCTTTGTAGGGCGGATCGGCATGCACGTCGGTCTTGGCGGCGATGGCGTAGAGGGTGCCGTAGCGGGCGTTGGTAATGAACATCTTGCTACCGTTCAGGACGTAAGCGTCGCCGCGGCGCTCGGCGCTGGCGCGGATGCGCTGGACGTCGCTGCCGGCATGGGGTTCGGTCAGGCAGAGGACGCCGCGATGCTCGCCGCGCGCCATCGCCGGCAGGTAGCGCCGCTGCTGCTCGGCGGTGCCGTGCACGCGCAGCATGTAAGCGAGCATGAGATGGGTATTGAGCACGCCGCTGAGGCTCATCCAGCCGCGGCACAACTCCTCGACCACCATGGCGTAGCTGGTGACGTCGAGGTCGAGGCCGCCGTACTCGGGGGCAATGGTCGCACCGAAAAGGCCCAACTCCTGCATCCGTGCCACCAGCGCGTGCGGATACTCGTCGCGATGCTCCAACTCGCTCGCCACCGGCAGTACCTCGCGTTCGACGAAGCGGCGGATGGTGGCCAGCAATTGCTCGCGAATCTCGACTGGGGTAGTCACGTGCAGCCTCCTTACCCGTGGGAAAGCCGCGCCTATGTGTCACTGTTGCAGGTTGATGGCAAGGCGGCCCGACTTGCCGCCACCGGGGCGGCTCTGTTACTCGAACATGGTGCGCTTCCGACGGTTTGGTTCGCTGGCCTGGGCTGTGGGTCTATTGCTCGCGGGGGCGCAGCTCGCCGCGGCGGCGGAGCGCACGCCGACCTCCGGCACCGAGGTGTTCACGGCCCGTGATGACGCGCGCCAGGGGCGCGAGAAGCCGGCGCTGGCGGCGACAACTTACTGGCGCGTGCAAGCTTTCGTGAAGGTGGCGCAGGCCGGCAGCGGCGCGCACGTGCAAATGTTGCTGCCGCTCTCCGACGCTCACCAGCAGATAAGCGCGCGTAGCTTGGCCGCATCGGCGATGGTATTTCGCGAGGAGCCGCAGGCCGGCAACCTGTGGGGTCATTGGACACTGCCGCAGGCCAGCGGTGGGCCAGTCGAGCTGGGCTACGAAGTCGTCGTGGCCAGCAGCGATTACGAGCGCCCGGTGCCGCGCACGGCGCTCAAGAGTTTCAGCGCGCCCGCCGACGCGCATGCGGAGCTGCAGGCCTCGGCACTGATCCAGAGTGACGATCATGACCTCCGCCGGCGTGCCCACGAACTGATCAAAGATGCCCAAACGCTCGATGCCGCGGTGTGGGCGCTGTTCCAGTACACAGCGGCATTCGTCAAGGGTGGCACGGCCGAGGCCAAGGCCGACGCGCGCACCGTGCTGCAACAGGAACGGGGCAGCAGCGCGGGCAAGGCTCGGCTGCTGGCCGCGTTGCTGCGCGCCGTGGGTATCCCCGCCCGCTTGGTCGGCGGTTTGAAGTTGGAGGATGCCAGTAAGAAGCGGGCGACCACTTCTTGGGTTGAAGCGCGCGTGGGCGCGGCCGGCGACAGCTGGGTCCCGCTCGATCCGGGCGGCGGCTACTTCGGCTGGCTGCCCCACAACTACCTGGCTTTGTACCGCGGCGATTTGCCGCTGATCGTTCACAGTGCGGAGCTCAGCCTCGAATACGGCTTCGTGGTGCATCAAGCGAGCCGTGAGGCGGCGCAGGCGGCCAACAGAGCCGCAGCCGGAGCGCCGCCGGCGGGCGTGCTGGCGGCCGGCCCCGAACAAGTGCGCACCACGGCCACCTACGTCGAGCGCCCGGTGGCCTCGGTGGTGTTGATTGCGGACCAGAGCGTACCTGAGGCAGTGAGCGACCGGATCGTCAAGGAGGCGCAGGAAGAGGAAATCGACGTGGTCTTGCTGCAAGCCCGCTTCGAGTCGCGCTACTTCCGCGAGCTCTACCTGCAGCGCCTGATCAACAACAACCTGACCTTGATTCGCCAGGCCAACGTGCTGCTCATCGCCACCGGCGACGATGCCGGCCTGTACGCGCTGCTGACGCTGGGCGAGAAGCAGATGGCGCTGGCGGATGCGCGCATCGTGATCGCGGGTGATTTCCTGCAACCGGTGGGGGCGGTGATCGGGGTCGTGCTTCGGCGCCTAGTACAGGCCGGCGAGGTTGTCTTGGTGAATCGCCCGGCGAACTTGTTGGCGCTGTGGGAAATGACAAGAGCGAACGTCATCAATGGCGTGCCGATGGCGGAGGAAGCTCGCAAGTGGGATCTCCAGCCGCTGGTGGTGAGCCAACTGACGGATGACGACCTCAGCCACTGGCGTCGCTTAGTGGTAGGCGCGTGGACCCGGGCAGTGCGCGCTCAAGTGCCGCTACAGGCGCTCAATCTGATCCTGGTGTTGCCGATCATCGCCGCGCTGATCGTGGTGGCGCGTACGGTGGTGGGACTCGAGACCTTCGGGATCTTTTCGCCGGTGATCGTGTCGCTGGCGTTCTTGACCACGGGCCTGCGCTGGGGGGCCGCGATCTTTGCGGTCATTGTCGGTCTGGGAGCGTTGATGCGTGCCGGCTTGCAGCACCTGCGGCTGCAGCTGGTGTCACGGCTGGCGATCTTGGTCGCCATGGTGGCGGGGGTGATGGCCGGGCTCACGGTCGTCGGCGCCTCCTTCGGCATCGGCGCGCTGATGAACGTAAGCATCTTCCCGATGGTGATCATGTCCAACGTGATCGAGAACTTCACCTCGTCGCAAGCCCAGTTCGGCACCCGCGAAGCCATCCGTCTGACGGTGAATACGCTGCTGCTGGCGACACTCTGCTATCTGGCGGTCGAGAGCACCGGCTTGCAGTCACTGGTGCTGGTGTTTCCGGAGATGTTGCTGGCGGCGATCGTGGTGGACGTGGCTTTGGGGAAGTGGCGCGGACTGCGGCTGCTCGAGTATCTGCGGTTCTTTGATCTCACTCGGCGGATGGAGAAGCCGTGGCGGCCGGTTTGAGCGCGCGACTGCGCTGGTTGCGCCACAACGTCCTGGGGATCAACCGGCGCAACCAGGAGCTGTTGCTGCGCTGCAACTCGCCGCGCCTGATCGCGCTGGTCGATCACAAGCTGCGCACCAAGACGGTGCTGGCGGCGCAGGGGATAGCGGTGCCGGCGACGTACGCGCAGTGCGCACGCGCGGGTGAATTGGTGGCACTGGCCGACGCCTGCGATCGCCAGCCGGAGTTCGTGCTCAAACCCGCCTGCGGTGCCGGTGGCGAAGGAATCGTGGTGATCGCCGGGCGCGACGGCGATCAGCTGGTCAAAGTCGGAGGTGGGCGGCTGAGCCGGCGCGACCTGCTGGCGCACGCCGCGGATGTGCTCAGCGGCGCCTTTGCACTCGGCCAGACGCACGACGAGGTGCTGATCGAGCAGCGCTTGAAGACCGACGCGGCGCTGGCCCCGTTCTGCCCCGCGGGCGTGGCTGACTTGCGGGTGTTGGTGGTCTGGGGTGTGCCGCTGATGGCTATGCTGCGGCTGCCGACCCAGGCCTCGGAGGGCCGTGCCAACTTGCACGTGGGCGGTATCGGGATCGGGCTTAAGCTCGTGGATGGCTCGCCGGTTTATGCCGTGTGGCGCGATCGCCCGGTCGAGCGCCATCCCGACACGCACCAGCCGCTGTGCGAGGTGCGCATCCCGGCCTGGCGCGAGCTGCTGGAGCTGGCCGCTCGCGCCTATGAGGCGGTGCCGTTGGGCTACCTGGGGGTGGACATAGTGATCGATGGGAGCGATGGGCCGATGATTCTTGAGTTGAACGCGAGGCCGGGCTTGAGTATTCAGTTAGCGAACCGGTGCGGTTTGCGTCCGTTGCTCGGCGCCCTGGCGCAGGAACAACCCGGGGCCGCCAAGCAGCTGGCCGCGGCGCAGCGGGTCGAGTTCGGGATCGCGCTGAACGAGCGTTATGGGGAAGGCTGATGTGATGAGTGATCGGGGTCGCGTGGCAGGATGGGTAATGGCGAGCGTTGCCGCGATCGCCGTCGCGGTACCGTGGGCATACGCCGGCGAGCGGCGCCGGCCAATGTCAACACTGCCGGTGATCGAGGTGTGGAAGGCCAAGCACGAGATGTGGTTGAAGCAGGACGGCCGCATCTCGCGGCGATTTCGCATCTACCTCGGCCGGCAGATCGAGGCGACCAAAGAGCATCAGGGTGATGGCCGCACCCCGGTGGGGAAGTATTACGTGGCGGAGAAGCGGGCGAAAAGCTCGTTCCGCCGCTTCCTCGGCATCAGCTACCCCAACATCGACGACGCCGAGCGTGCCTTTGCCGAGCGCCTGATCACGGCTGATCAGTGGGCCGACATTCTGTTCGCCAATCTGCGCGGGCAGGTGCCGCCGTGGCAGACGCCACTCGGCGGCCGTGTCGGCATTCACGGCCACGGCGGCCGCGATGATTTCGGCTTCGATTGGACCAAAGGCTGCATCGCCGTTAGCGACGATGACATCGACTACCTTTACGCCCGAGTACCGGTCGGCGCCCCGGTGATCATTCACGACTGAAGACGAAGGACGCGAGCGCTGCTGTGGCAGCTACAGCTTGAGCACCTCAGCCAACTCCTCGGGCGTGAAACGAATACCGACGTAGAACGAGCCGAATTCACCGTAAATAGCGCTGCCCAAGTCGAAGCGCATCTCGTAGACGACGTCGCGCAGGCTCTTGAGGTCGCGCGCGAACAGGGTCACTCCCCACTCCCAGTCATCGAGGCCGATACTGCTGGTAATCAGTTGTGTGACACGGTCGGCAAAGCGGCGTCCGGTGGTAGCATGCCCACCCATGAAGCGCTTGCGCTCGCCGAAATCGAGCGTGTACCAGTTGCGCGTGTCGCGCCGGGTCTTGGTCATCGGGTAGAAGCACAGGATCGGAAAATCGTCGGGCAACTGCGGATGCACACGTGCATCGGCATACAGGGCCATGCGTTTGGTGAAGCTCTTCAGGCTAGCGGCAAACTCCGCTGAGGCCGGATCGAGCTTCTGCTCGTCGATCAGCTGTTTGGCCCAGTCGCCCGCCGTCGACATGTACTCGCTGACCTCCGAGATGGAGAGAAACGAGTACACCGGCAGCAAGCAGGCGCCGATCGCCGTGGCCGCGAGCTCCTGGCCCAGGCGCTGGACGCGGCGGACGTCGGGGTGGACCGCCATGAAGGCAACGTCCGCCTTGGCGATGCCCGCAAGGGGGATAAGCTGCAAACCCTCTTCGGCCTGCGCGGCTCGCAGCCAAGATTGGAATTCGGCCACGGCGCTAGCCCGCGCCGGCGCCGGCAGCCCATGCCAGCGGGCCCGATCGACGCGGTAGAAGAGATGCAGCACCGCCCAGCCAGCGGTGTCGGGGGTCAACGCTGGGCCTGCCTGATCGGCCATAGAGTGTCTCCTTCCAGCTCGACACTACCCAGCGTGCAGCGCTCCGGCAACAGGCTCCGGTGGAGTGCGGCAGCGAAGACGGCGACAGCGTGACGGCCCCGCAAGGGTTCCGGCTTGGGGACCGCTAACGCTAACTCTTGAGCTCAGCCAGCTTCTTGACCTCGATCTTCTTCCACCACTCTTGCATGGTCTTCGGATCGAGTCCGTTGATGTCGATTTGCACCAGGTAGCGGCCGGCCAAGAAGACCGTGAGCGAGCCATACTTGTTATCGGTGTTGTAACGCTCGGTCGCCGGGTTGCCGTCGAGGGGGAAGCCCTTCTCGTAGCCATCGGTAGACTCGTTGGAGAACTGCGGCATGGCGGCATAGGCGGCATTGAAGAACTGGTTGCCGGTGCCGTCGGTGATCTTGACCGTAACGGTATGTTCCGAGTCCTCCGAGTCCTTGTGGTAGGTTCGCGATACCTCAGTGACCTTGAACCCCATCGCCGCACTGGTGGAGCCCTGGGCCTTCTCCGCCACAAAGCCGGCGACCTTGTCGGGAAGCAGCGGGATGAGTTTGCTGAAGTGCAGCGGCTCGGTTGCCTGCTGGGCCAGCGCGCTGCGGGCGAGCAGCAGGACGGCCAGTGTCGAAGTGAGCGTGACGAAGGCTCTCATTGCGAATCTCCTTGGTGGCAAAACCGAAGTCGCGGGCGAATAACACGACCGGGCCGGGGGAGTCAAAAGCGCCTCTTGCCTCTGGCGGGCTGGCGCACGTACTGGCTCACTGCGGCGTGTACTTCACCAACACGCGCGAACCGTCCTTGAAGCCGGAGCGGAACTTCTGCTCGTACGCGGGCCAGCGATCGGGGTATTTCTTGGCGTAGGTTTGCAGCATCAAGTTCTGCACCTCGGGGTCATTCACCAGCGAGCCGACAGCCTGAAAGGCCGGGCCGTCAGATTTTCCGATCGCGATTCTGGCCGCGGTGCGTCCGGCCTTGATGCGCTTCACGCGCCAGGTGGTCGGCGGTGTACCTACCCAGAGCGCACCCGCGTGATGGAGGAACCAAATCTCTGCTGGCTTGCCGAAGCCGCCGGTCTTGCGTTGGCTGGCGATGTAGACGTAGGTGGCCTGGTCAAGTTCGGCCGTAAGCGCCGCGGGCAACTCGGCCGCGGGGATCGAGCCGGCGCGGCTCAGGCTAACGATGAGCGCCAGGGCTAACGCCAGGTGAATCGGACGTGACATAAACACACCTCCTAGACGGCTCCCCTTTTTCGGTTCGGTTGCGCCACTCCTACCGATCGCCGCCGTGTAGTCAACCGCGCTGACCCCTTCAATTGTGCGCGGACACCGGCTAGTAGGTTGGTCAGAGGGGCAGGGGGTGCCATGGCGGACGCAGTTGGGCTCAAGATCAACGATCCGAAGTTTTGGGACGCCGGCGAGCTGCGGCAAGAGGTGAACCGTGTTTTCGACATTTGCCACAGCTGTCGCCTGTGCTTCAAGTTTTGCGGTAGCTTCCCGGCGTTATTCGAGCGAATCGATCAGATAACAGAGGGGCGGCGGCGGGCGCATTTGGCGGCGCACCCGGAACTGATCGCGGCGGCAGACCGCAAGCGAGCGGCGGCCGCAGCCGCCGAGCCGAAAGTGCATGAAGGCGAGCGGGCGGAGGCCTTCGGCGACGAGTTGCCCGAGCTAGCGGCGCACGCGAGCGACTTGAGCGAGGTCGAGATCGACGGGATCGTCGAGCGCTGTTTCCAGTGCAAACTTTGCTATCCCAATTGCCCATACACCCCGCCGCACGACTTCGCGCTCGACTTCCCGCGCTTGCTGCTGCGCTGGAAGGCCTTGCGCGTGCGGCGCAGCGGGGTGCCGCTGACCACACGCCTGATCCGCAACAGCAGGCTCATCGGCCGGATTGGCAGCCTACAGCCGGGGTTGGCGAACTGGGCGATGAGCAATCGCTTGAACCGTTTGGTAATGGAGAAGACGGTCGATATCCACCGCGACAAGCTGCTGCCGCGCTTTCAGGCGGAGACCTTTCCCGCCTGGTGGCGCCGCCGTGGACCTGCACAGGTGGAAGCGCCGCAAGCTCCAAAAGCCGGCGTGGAGGCGCTCACGCCGCTGAAGGTGGTGCTGTTTTCGACCTGTCTGGTCGACTACCACGCGGCCGAGACCGGTAAGGCCGCCGTGCGGGTGCTCGAACATAACGGCGTCGAGGTGGTGTTCCCCGTTGAGCAACTGTGTTGCGGCATGCCCTTTCTCGATGGCGGCGACGTCGAGGCTGCGGCGTACAATGCCCGCCACAACGTTGTACTGCTGCACCAGTGGGTGGCGCGGGGCTACGCCGTGGTCATCCCGTCACCGAGCTGCAGCCTGGTCGTGCGGGAAGAGTACCCGCAGCTGCTCGGGGACGCGGCTGGCGCTGAAGTCGCCGCCCACAGCCACGACCTAGCGGAGTACCTCTACCGGATTGCGCGTGAGGGTCGCCTCAAGCGCGACTTCAAGCGCAAACTGGGGACGGTGAAATATCACGTGCCGTGTCACATCCGGGTGCAGAACATCGGCCTGCGCGGGCGCGACCTATTGAAGCTCATCGCCGATGACGTGCAGGCGATACAGGAATGCTCCGGACACGACGGGACATGGAGTATGCGCACGGCCAACTTCGCCGAATCGCTGCGCTGGGGGCGCAAGCTCTTCGAGGGCATGCGGGCTGGGGTAGGGGAGGGCGGTTGCACCGCCTGCTCCGACTGCGGTCTGGCAGCGCTGCAAATCGAGCAGGGCTGCGGCCAGGCGGCCGTGCATCCGGTGGTGGCGCTGGCGTTCGCCTACGGGTTCGGCGTCGGCGACGCGGATCTCGTGCTGGGACCGCAGGCGAGAAGCAGCAGCCCGTGACGTAGCCCCGCTCAAGCGGGGCAGAATACAGCTGGCGTCAGAGCGAACGGCGCCGCTTGCTACTACACATGCGGCTTGCCATGCGCACATTGGGGCGCGAGCGCGGAAGGGCCTTCTTGGGGGGAACTCGCTCGCTGCGCAGCTTGAGCAATACCCTGCGCACGGCGTCGGGGCTGAGATTGAGCGTTTCGCAAACCACGACGAAAGAAAACGGCGAGCGGCGATGGGCCGAATGCACCCAGTATTCAGCCTCTTGCGCTGCGTTCTTGGCGGCGCTGAGGTAGCTACGGATGCCGTCTTCGAGTACCGCGAGCATCAAGGCCTTGGTGCCAGTGAACTCCGCCTGGCGCGGCTCGCCCCCTGCGATGGCTTCCAAACGGGCAAAGTCGAGATCTACGTCCGGTGTAATCACTTCTAACCCACCTTCCTGTTCCCGTGCGGAGCGACGCTGTGCTCTGCTCATGGTTACGTACTCTCGGCAGGTGAATGGCCACGGGCCACTCAGAAGCCGCGGCGAGTTGCCGTGGCGATTACACAGCAATCGACGTGCCCCGCGTTGGCGGTCGCGGGGTTGAATGGGCGGGAGCAGGAAGGGACACCTAGGCTGGCGAGAACGCGACAGCGTGGCGTTGCTGCCGCATTGCCCCGTTGCGTCGGCGGTGCCGAGGATTGCGGCTTAGGATCGTGGGCGGGAGGCCGAGGCGGCCAAGCAACCGCTGGCGATTTCGGGGGCTGGCACGTGGTACACGCCAGCCCCCCGGGTCTTTAGGATGCCGCGCCCTTTTCCTTCAAGATGTCGTCGATGATCTCCTGGAAGTTCTCGAATGGCACTGCCCCGGAGATGAAGCGGCCGTTGATGAAGAATGCGGGTGTGCCGTTGACGCCCACGGAGTTGCCGACCTCCACGTCTTTCTGCACGGCTTCGGCGTACTTATCGCTCGTCAGGCAGGTCTTGAATTTCTCGCTATCAAGTTTGAGGTCGGCCGCGTACTTCTCCAAGTCGGATTGCTGCAGCGCCTGCTGGTTCTTGAACAACGTGCCGTGGTACTCCCAGTACTTGCCCTGGTCGCCGGCGCAGCGAGCGGCCTCGGCTGCCTTCTGGGCGAAGGGATGGAAGCCCAGAGGATAGTCCCGGAATACCAGGCGCACCTTGTCCTTGTAAGTGCTGAGCACCTGCTCAACTGCTTGCTCAGCACGACTGCAATAGGGGCACTGGAAGTCGGAGAACTCGATGATGGTGATCGGTGCATTGGCTGGGCCGCGCGTGGGGCCGGTGCCGGGTACGTTCACCACCGGCGGCTTTATCTTGATGGAGACCTTAGCCTGCGAGCGCAGCCGACCGACGTAGGTTTCGCGCATGGCCTCGATCCGAGCATTGCGGAGATGCTGGACCAGGGCTTCGCGGACCTCCTCGATCGGCTTCTCGATGCGGTCCTTGGCTTGCTCATACAGACTTTCCACCTCGGCGGAAGTCGGCTCAGAGACCTTGGCGGCGATCTCAGTCTCCAACAGTGCGTCGACCGAGACGCCTTTAGCCTTGGCCTCCTTTTCGAGCAGGCGCTGCATGATCAGCGCATCGACGCCTTCCTTTTTCGCGTCGTACATTTCCGACTCGATGGAAATGAGCTTGCCCTGAACCAGCTTGCGCACATCGCCTTCGGTAATGGGCTTGCCGTCGACAGTGGCGAGAACGTCGCTGTCGGCGGCGCGCACCGCCGAAACCAACCCAGCCAGCGCCAAGCAGGCAGCCAGCGCCAATGTCGTTTGTTGCCGGGAAAACATCATCGAATGGTCCTTTCTATTCGCTTCTCTTGCCGAATTCATTTTCTCTTTCGCCCGCCACCGGGCAAGTCGGCACCGCACGCGTGGTCGTAACTGGTGCCACACGAGCGCCGGCAACGCAAATGGCTACTGCGCTGGCTCAGTGGCGGGCGGGGTGTTCGGGGCGGAGCTGCTCGCGGGTTGCTCGCGGCGGCGCATTTCCTCTTCCATCGCAGTGAACCGCCGCTCGAGTTCGCGAAAGCTGGTCGTCATTCGTTCGGCGAGGGTGCGGAACTCCTCAAGTTGGCGACCGAGGTCTTCCTTGTCACGCTGAGTTTCCACCAGGCGACGCGAGAGCTCGCCGACTTGCAAGGCGGCCACGCTCGAATCGGTATTGCATGGGGGCATGCCAAACAACGCGATGATCGCGCCCAATGGCAGGCCGAGGATCAGGCCGAGTAGGAGTCCCGGGAGAAATCGCCAACGAGGCATTATCACTGTACCGGCGTTGCCTCGCTGCCGGCGTCCTCGTTCTGGATCGACTCCAAGAAGCCGGTGAGCAGCTCCAGGCGGCGGCGGGCGTACACGGCAGCGACGCCCGGAGCGCCGCGGGCCGCAAAGCGCTGGTTCCATGCCGGCATCTCGCGCGTACCGTGGTCGGGTATTTCGCGCTCACCCGACAACACAGCGACAAGTTCGTCGCGCGGGAAGGCGCCGTGACGGGCGCGCAGGCTCGTGAGGTCGGCGGGCGCGCGCACCAGCGCAGCGGCCACCGGGCCGCGCCCGCGGGCGTTCGCCCCGTGGCACGGCGCGCATGCTTGCATGTACACCTGCTTGCCTTCGCTAATCGAGCCGGCTTGTTCGGCCGCGAACGCTGGAAGGTAAAGCAGGGCTGCGAGCGCAGCGCACAGGGCCAGGGAAGATGGCGGCCGCCGCCGCGCGGGTGGCTTTCGCGAAAGTCCAGAGGATCGGCTTGCCAGTGTTCGTATTCTAACCATTGCGTGGCGCTGGTAGCAGGAAATGTGCATCACGCCAAGGACGCCCTGCAGCCGGCTACCGTTTCAGCGCCGGGCGCGGCGACCGCACAGGCCCAGCAGCGCCGCAATAAGTGAAAGGGCGAAAGCGGGGCTCGGACGTTGAGATCCAACCGCACAGCCGCCATCCTCCCCGGTCGCGGTAAGGTCGTAACCGGGAGGGGGCGTGCCCGGGGCAGCGGTCGCCGGTGCAGCTGTTCGAGTAGGTCGCAGCGTCGGCGTTGGTTTCAGGGCGGTCGGTGTGGGGCTTCGGCGTGGAGCGGTTGCGGTGGGAGTCGGACGGGCGCTGGCCGTGGGGGTAGCGCTAGGGGCCGGTTCCGAGGTGACCGTCACTGCGCCGCTAACGGCCTCGTCGATCGGTTGCAGACTATTGCCCGTATCACGCGCCAACACGTTGCTCAGCGTCAGGGGTATGTCGCCGGGCGGGGTCGCGGCGTCCACGCCGAAGGTGATACGCAACAGCGTCGCTGCGGGCAAAGCATTACGGCGCGCTGGATCGGTAACCACAAGGTCCAGGCGCTGATCGTCAGCGATCGTGTCGCCGTTTGCGATGATCAGCGAGAAGGCATCCAACCCAGCATGGCCGTCTGGATTTTGTTCGATTGCGTCCGGGACACCGTCGAGATTGCTGTCAGTGGTATCAAAGCTCAGTCCCGAGAAATCCAGACTGAATTGCAGCGATGCAATCTCGTCGGCCCCACCCGCCGAGTGGTCGTCGTCGGCGGGCACAAAAAGCACCGGTACCGACACGGTTCCGCCCGCGCGTGCCTCGGTGTCGCGTACCACGACGTCTAACCCGGCCTCGGTCTGCGGCTGGCCGCCGTGCGCTCCCGGTGAGGCCACCAAAAGGGCCACAGCAAGCGACGTTGACGTTATCGAGAGCCTCATCCGCATCATCTCCCCCGTCCTAGAAGGGGTTCGATTCTCAGCGGAGTGTGAGGCAGATGTCAAGCATAATCTTCCCCGTTCCCCGGCTCTCCCCCTGCTTGATCCTTGTAAACGGGGTACCGTAGGTTGGGTACGGTCGGGGCGAGCCATCACGCCGGAAATGGTTGGGCAATTCTTTGGGGCGGTGCGCGAGGGAAAAGCAAAAAACACTTGACACCGGGTCATCACCTTGGGCAAAGTGACGCCAGTGTGGTGGGCAGGTAGCAGGCAGTATCGCATTACGGGCGCAGCAGTTTGGGGGATCAGGAAATGAAGAGAGGAAGATCAGTAGCGGTCGGGGTAGCACTATGTGGGCTCTTGGGCATGGGCGCGCCTGCGCGGGCCCAACTTCACGGCGATTTGCTTCCCGGTTTTAGTGCGAGCTGCACTATTCTGCGAGGGGCGAACCAGGTGACCGTGCAAGTCCGCGCCTTCAACGGGTCGAACGTGGACCTGACCGGGCTGACCGCGTCGCACCTGACCATGGAGAGCTCGGGAACCGCCACGCTCGAGATTGTAACCATGCCGGTGATGCGCCGCGTGCTGATTAGAAACAACGCCCATAGTTTCAAGTGGCAGGGCACTCTTTCGGGTGAAGGCACGATCGCGATTTCAACCGATGTGACCGCGGAGACGCCGAGCGGCCAGACCGTGACCACCGGTCTCGCATTTTGCGAAGTCATTACGGTGACGGTGCCTCCGACTGAGACGCCGCGGGTTGCGCCAACGGATCGCCCTACGCGCACGCCGGAACCGACCAGAACTGCGCGCCTGGAGGCAACACCTGAGCCTACACGCACCCCACGCCTGACTTCGACACCGGAACCAACAGACACACCGCCGCCAACGAGGACTGCGCGCACTCGGTCAACTCCGACGGAGCGGCCGACACGTGAAGAGAAGGCGACGCGCACGCCGGTCCCGCCCCTGGCGACCCGTACCCGAGTACCTCCGACCAATACACCGGCTGTTGATCTCGGGGGGCTGAACGCTAGTTGCTTCACTTTCGTAGATGGTAGTGATGTTTCCGTCACGCTGCTGGTAGGCAACGGCACCGGGGTGGATCTGGAAGACGTCACGCCGCTCGTCCCGACCATCCACTCCACTGGGTCGGCAGTTCTGCAGCTTGGGAGCGCCGTGCCCGCGCGATTCTCGCGAGTGGCTGCGGGCAACAACGCACGTTTTCGGTGGGATGGGCAGATCTCCGGCGAAGGGCAGAGTGCCGCAAGCCTCAGCGCGCGCGTTACCGTTAACGGTGAGACCGCCGAGGTGCAGGCCGATTGCGAGGCCGTGTCTTCGACGGTGCAATCGACACCCACGCCGCGCGTTACGCGCACACCCGTGCCCGCGGCCCCGACACGCACGGCTTCGGCGACGCCAACGGTAAATCTCGGTGCCTTCGGGGCGAGCTGCCGACTTGTTAAGGCCGGCGACCATGTGAGCGTCTTGCTTGTTGTGCGGAATGATACTGGCACGGCCGTCACCGCGGTGCGGCCGTCCAGCTTGGATATTAACGCCACGGACGGCGTTTCGTTTACTATCTCCAACGGTCCTGCCCCAGGGGTGTACAACCTGCTGGCGAGCGGAAACCGAGCGACGTTCAAGTGGAACGGGCAGTTGAGTGGCGCCGGCAATGTCATCATTTCGGTCGGCGCTTCCGGATTTGCCGCGGGCGGGGCAGAGGTAGCAACGGGAACGGTTGACTGTGGGGCTGTCGGAATCGAGGCACCACCAGTGCCGGCATTTGACCCGAATCAGCTGATTGGCCTGTGTACCGCGACAGTCGTTGATGGCAAGGTCTTGGTGTCGTTCCGCTTGGAAGTGTTCAACGGTACCGGCGCCGAGTTGACCAACCTGACTCCGTTTGGTCCGGATATTGAGACGACTGGATCGGTGGAACTGACCATGACGACTGGCCCGGAGCCAGGTTCGCTCCGACTGCTGCGCGCCGATCGCCGTGCCCGCTTCAAGTGGCAGGGATACGGTGGCGGCCGGGGGCTGGCGTTCATCCATGTTGGCGTGAACGCGACCGGGCCGAACGGCGAGGCGGTGAGTACTGGCGTGATCGAGTGTAATACGCTGGTGGTGCCTCCAAAGCCGCGCGGATAGGAGCCGCCCGGCTACCATATGGACAACGGGCCGGCAGCCGATGCTGCCGGCCCGTTGTTGCTTCTAGCTCCGACGAACGGCTCGCGCACCCTTTTCGCACGCACGGTGTTGGTCTAGACTGCGGCGCATGAGATCGCGTCGACACCGCAACGGGCACGGGCACCGGGGAGTTGGTGGAGCCGACCGGCCGACACCGCCAAACTCGAACCTGGCCGCACGCTCCGGCATCGAGCCCTTCCAACTGTTCTGCGCCTATCACCTCGGCATCACCGCCGACGGCAGGTACGAGTTCCAAAACATCCACCAGGTCGCCAAGCGGTTCGGCACCAACGCCGGTGTCATTCGCCAAGCCCTGGCCGAGTTGTCCATGGACCCGGACACCATCGTGCACAGCTCATTCGACATGGCCGGGGCGCAAGTCGACATCATGCTGGCCCCGGAAGGAATAGACCGCTTCGAGCTAGCGCGCGAGCTGTACCAGAGCTTCCTTAAAGCTCCGCGGCGCGACCGCGATTGGAAGCGGGAATTGGCCGATGATGCCCGCGACAACGAGCGGATTTTTGGTCCGGGACGAAAAGGGTACTGATAGCGACACGTGCGCACCTCCGAGCCAGCCGCCTTCTCCGCCCCCGACGGCGACGCCGCGGTCTATCTGGCACTGCATCGCCGCGGCTGGCGCTGGCGCCAGGTGGCCCAAGAGGCCGGCATCCTGCCGGCCACTGCGCGGGGGCGGGACCGCTTCATGTGCCTGCTCCGTCACTATTCGTTCCGATTGTTCCTGCGCGACGTGATCAAGCACGGCGACGACCTCGCCGTGGCTCTTCTCACCCGCTATTGCTCGCCCGCCGTGGCGCGGCGTTACCTTGACTTCCTGGTTGCCGCGCGACTGGTGCGCCGACTCGCCGCTGGGCGCTACCGCCTGTGCTCGCCGCCGGTGCGCTCGTTTGGGCCAACCCTGGAGTGGTGGGTGGCACAAGTCCTCGCCACCGAGTTCGGCGTGCCCTGCGTCGCGAGCCTGCGCCTTGAACGGGGCGCCGCCGGTGGCGACTACGACATCATCGGCTGGCTCGAAGGCGGGCTGCTCTACGTTGAAACCAAGTCCTCGCCGCCGCGCAACATCGACGAGCGCCAAGCGCTGGCGTTCTTGCGCCGCGTCGCCGCTCTGCACCCAGACGGCGCGATCTTCCTCAACGACACCCAGCTCCACATGGCACCGAAGATCGTCCCACTGCTGCGTCGCGCCTACCGCGCCGAGTTCGGCCCCTGTAGGCTGGAGCGCCTCGAACGTGAAGTGTACCTGCTCGGACGTGCTGTGTACGTGACCAACAGCGACCCTGATCTGGTGGCCAACCTCGGACGCTGCTTGGCTCACCGCTTGCGCGTGCGCAACAACACGGCTCGCCCATGATAGCGCTGCGGCGGCTGGCGACGGGTCTGGTCATTTTGCTCGGTGTGAGCGTGCTCACATTCACGCTCGCGTTCGTGGTCCCCAGCGATCCGGCGCGCACCGTCGCCGGGCCAAAGGCGGACAAAGAGACCCTCGACTTGATCCGACGTGAGATGGGGCTGGACCAGCCGCTGCCAGTACAACTCGGACGTTACCTCGGCCGCTTGCTGCGCGGGGATTTCGGCCGATCCTATGTTACCCGGCAGGACGTGCGCGCGGCGATCCTAGAACGGCTACCCGCAACCATATCGCTGGCGGTTAGCAGTCTGGTGCTGGCAATCGTGCTCGGACTCGCTGCGGGGGTGTTCACCGCACTGAGGGCGGGAGCCACGATTGACCTGACAGTCATGGGGGTGTCGCTGGTGATCTTGTCTTTTCCGGTCTTTTGGCTCGGCCTGCTGTTGTTGGATGTCGTAGCCTACCGCCTGCGCTGGTTGCCGCTAGGTGGCTACGGCGGCCTGAGGTCGGTGATTCTGCCCGCGTGTGCTCTTGGGCTTGGTCATGCGGCCTATTACGGGCGGGTGCTACATGCCGGCATGCGCGAGGTGCTGAGCCAGGATTACATCCGCACCGCGCGGGCAAAGGGCCTCGGGCCGCTGGCCACTTACGCCCACCACGCGCTGCGCAACGCGCTGATTCCGCTCACCACACTGGTCGGGCTCGACTTCGCTGGCTTGATGGGTGGCGTAGTGCTGACCGAAACCGTCTTCAACTGGCCCGGACTCGGCCGGCTCGCCGTCGATGCGGTGTTCAATCAGGACATCCCGCTGATCATGGGTACGGTCCAGTTCGGCGCGGTGCTGGTCGTCGCCGTCAACCTGGCGCTCGATCTTGTCTATCGCCTGATTGATCCGCGGATTCGCTACCACGCCCCATGAGTGCGAGTTCGAATCGCCAACGCCTGCTGGCGCCGATCGGCGGCGTAATGGTGGGCGCGCTCATCGCGCTGGCTGTCGCCGCTCCGTGGCTGGCACCGTACGACCCCGTACGCGCCGTGGCTAACAGCTTCGGACTGCCGTTCTCGCCGCAGTGGGCGTATCCCTGCGGCACTGACGAGCTCGGTCGCGACGTCTTGAGCCGCATCGTCTACGGTGCGCGGATCTCTCTGGCTGTGGCGGCGGCGGCGACGGCGCTGATGGTCGGTATTGGTACGACCGTGGGTCTAACGGCCGGTTACTTCGGTCGTTGGGTGGACACTCTCCTGATGCGTGGCACCGACGTCGTGCTGGCGTTCCCGGGCCTGTTACTGGCGCTGGCGCTGGTTGCCATCATCGGGCCCGGCGTGTCATCGATTCTCATAGTCATCGGCTTGGTGAGCTGGCCGGGAATCGCCCGCACAATTCGCGCCGAAGTGCTCAGCCTGCGCGAGCGCGACTTCGTGCTGGCGGCCACCGCTCTGGGCGCGGCGCCAGGGCGCCTGATGTTGCGGCACTTGCTGCCGAACACGTTGCCGACGATCGTGGTGATGGCGGCATTGGGTAGCTCCGGAGCGATCGTGCTCGATGCCGGATTGAGCTTTCTCGGTCTCGGCGTCCCCGTTCCCGCACCGAGCTGGGGCCGGATGCTCAGCGATAGCCAGACCTACTATCGCACCGCCCCGTGGCTCATGATCTTTCCCGGTCTGGCGATCGTCTACGCGGCGGTGGCGTTCAATTTCCTCGGCTACGGGCTTTTGGCGCGCCTCGAACGGCGCCGGGACGGGTAGGGTGCGCTCCCTGGCCTGGCTGCTGGTGCTGCTGCTTGGCTGCGGTGCGCCGCAACCAAGCGATCTGCCGCCGGACTATCTTCGCCTTGCCGGCGTCGACGACGTGCCCACACTCGACCCCGCGCTCGGTTACGACACCACCTCGTGGCTCTTCGAGCAGATGCTGTTCAATACCCTGCTCGACTACGATGACGCGGGCGGCCTCGTACCCGAACTCGCAACTTCGTGGGAGGTGAGCCCGAACGGGCTGATCTACAGCTTCAATCTGCGCCACGACGCCCGCTTTACCAACGGCCGGCCGGTGTTGGCTGCCGACGTGAAGTTCACGCTCGAACGTGTCCTCAATCCCAAGACACGCTCGCAGGGCATCGAGTTCTTCACCTCGATTGCCGGCGCCGGTGAATTCATCGCCGGAGGTGCAACCGAGGTCACGGGCATTCACGTGGTCGGCGACCAGGAGTTGCGGATCCAACTCCTGCGCCCTGACCCACTGCTGTTGCACAAACTCGCCTTGCAGTTTGCCGCCGTCACACCGCGCGAGGAGGTGGAACGTTGGGGCGAGGACTTCACCGAGCACCCGACCGGCAGCGGCCCGTTTATCTTGCAGGCATGGGCGCGCGGGCGGCGCTTGGTGTTGCAACGCAACCCGAACTACTTCGTCGCCGGCCAGCCGCGGCTGGCCGGGGTGGTGCGGTTGGTCGGCGTTAGCGACCAGCTGGCGTGGTTCAAGTTCGAGGCGGGCGAGTTGGATGTCACGGGAATTCCAGCGGCGGAATTTCCGCGCGTGATCGCCGACCCGCGCTACGCATCGCTCTTGCGCCAGGAGACCGCGTTGCGCACGCAGTACCTCGGCCTCAACTGCGAGTTGCCGCCGTTGACCGATCACCGGGTGCGCCAGGCGGTCAATCACGCCGTCAACAAGGAGAAGCTGTTACAACTGATCAACAACCGTGGCGTCGCGGCCCGGCGCATCGTGCCGCCCAACATGCCCGGTTACGAGGCTGAGATTGCCGGCTATGAATTCGACCCCGCGCGCGCCCGCACGTTGCTGGCCGAAGCCGGCTACCCCGAGGGCTTCGCCACCGCTCTCTGGGTGCGCTCGGACGAAGACGGCCGGCGCATGGCCCAAGCGGTTCAGCAGGATCTCGCTGATGTCGGCATTCGCGCTGAGATCCGGCCGATCGCCTGGGGGCCGTTTCTCCAGGCGGTAAAGAGCCCGGGCTTGGTGCCGATGTTCCAACTCGGCTGGGAGGCCGACTTCCCTGACCCGAGCAACTTCCTCGAGGTCCTGTTTCACTCCAAGAACCGCGGCTCCAACAACGATGCCTTCTACGCAAGCGCCGCGGTTGATCAACTGTTGGATCGCGCTGCCGTCACCGTCGCCGCGGCGGCGCGGGTGGCGGCGTTGCAGCGGGCCGAGCAGTTGATCATGGCCGATGCCCCTTGGGTGCCGTTGTACCACCCAGTGGCGTACCAGGTCGTCAGTGAGCGCGTGCGTGATTTTCGCCTCAACCCGCTGCGGCCGCCACGCCTGGAGCGAGTGTGGCTGGCGCCTACTAGCGCCGGGGTGCCGGCACCGACTCAACCTGCCCCGAGCGCATCTTGAAGATGAGATCCGCCACCCGCTGCGCGGTTTTTAGCTTGGCGTTCAATTCCTCGTTGTTGCGCACCATGGCCGCCACCTGCTGGCGCAGCTCGGCGTTCTCGGCGCGGGCCTCTTCCATCGCTGAGACCGGTACCGCGACCTGCGCCGCACGCGTGCGCGCCACCGTCACCTCTTCCTGCAGCGCCGCCAGCTGGCTTTGCAGCGCAGCCTCGCGCTCGCGGCTGGCAGCCAGGTCGCGCTCCGCGCTCGCGACGATCTCTTCCTGTCGCGCTTGCAGCTCGTTCAAGCGCTGCTGCAGCTCGGGGTCCGGTGCAGGCGCGTCGGCTGGCGGGGCCGGGGCTTGCGCCTGCGCCTGCAATTCAGTCAGCTGCTGAGCGAGGCGCTCGCGCTCGGCGCGCTCTTTGTCGAGTTGAGCGCGGAGCGCATCGACTTCGCTGCGCGCCTGCCCGAGAGCAGCCTCATCAACGGGCGGATGCAAAGGGGCGGTCGAGGTTTCCTGTTTGAGGCGGCCCAACTCACCTTCGACGTTCTCGCGGCGCAGCCGCTCGCGGGCCAGCTCATCCTGCAAGCTGGTCACTTGCTGGCGCGCCTGCTGTGCCTGGCTCTGGGCACTCGCCAACTGCTGCCGCGCGGCTTCGGCTTCCGTTTGAGCGGCTTGCAGCACGGCGGGCGTAACGCCGGTGTCCGCCGTTGCGGCGGCGGGGGCCGCGTTCACGGCGGTGCTCAGGCGCGCCACTGTCGTCTCCAGCTCCTTGCCGTGGGCCTGGAGGCGCCGGACCTCGCCGTGCAAAACGTCAACCTGCTCCTCCCGCTGAGCCAAGCGCTCGCGCAGCATGGCGTTCTCTTCTTCCTGGCGCTTGAGCACGGTATCCGCCTCGTCAACCGCAAGCACCGCAGGTTCCGGTGCGAGGGCGACGACAGGCGGCGGGGCAGGGGGCGGTGTGACCGTTGGGCTACAAGCCGCGAGGCTCAGTACCGCGCCGAGGAGCAGCGTTCTCGCCTGATGTGAGCGCATGGCCGCAAAGTACAAAGAAGTGGGCAGGGTTGTCTAGCGCTAATTCGGTAGGGGCACCGGCTCGAACCGGCTCCGGCACGGTGCCCCCGCGGCGTGGAAATAGTGGTAACGGCGGTCGCGGCGCGCAAACAGCACGACCGTCGCTGAGCAGGTGCCGTAGCGGGGCGTGTGGACGCAGAGGTTATTCGGCGGCAGCTCGGCGCGGGGGTCGAGCGGGGTCGAGTGGTCCGACAGAATGGGCTGGAGCGCATGCACCAGGCTCTGCGGCCCTTCGCCGGCCGTGACCGCCTCAAACAGTCGGGCCGACTTTGCGATCCGCGGACAGGTCGGATCGTTCAGTTGCAGATTGGTCAACAGGTGTACGCCCGGTTCGAGGGGGGTGATCGCGATCGCGGCCTCGGCGTTGTGCGCCACGTAGGCCGCTGCCGGCGTGGCCAGCAAGAGGTTGAAGCCGTTGTAGCGGTCGCCGTGCTCGCCGCGGAGGCTTTCCAGAGCGGCCTCCAGCGAGCGGCACTCGAGCATTGCCAGCGCCAACAAGCCGCGCGAGCGGCGGCTGGGATCGACGCCCGCGGGATGGCGGCGATTGAGCAGGCCCACCACCAGGCCGGCCTCGTTCAGCCCCAGCCAGGTACCACCGGCCACCAGATCCTGTCCCGCCATAACCCAAGGGTCGGCGGCAATCAGTTGCGGCGGCGCGGAGGCGCGCTCGTAGAATTCGTCGCGGTTGGCCGCCACCACCAAGGGATAGTCGGCAAAGCGCTGCAGGTACAACGCCAGTGTGCACACGGGGCGGATTATAGGAACACGACTGTCGAGCCGCAACGCGACCACCTTCGTTGTCTTGACCGGAACCCTGTGTTAGCGTCCGCGCGGCTCGCTCGCCTGACTGGAGACCCTATGTTTGTTTCGATCGAGGACGTGATCGAGCGCTTTGGACGCGAAAAGTACATCTGCAGCCGGCGCATCGCCACGGTCGTATTTCTGGCCGGCCGGCTGGGTAAGCCGATCTTGGTCGAGGGGCCGGCAGGAGTCGGGAAGACCGAGCTGGCCAAGGTCGTCGCCGCCACGCTAGGGCATGAGCTCATCCGTCTCCAGTGTTACGAAGGGCTCGACGAGGCCAAGGCGCTCTACGAATGGGAGTACGCTAAGCAGCTGCTCTATACCCAAATCCTCAAAGACAAGATCAGCGAGGTCGTCGGCGGCGCCCAGAGCTTGAAGCAGGCGGTGGATAACATCGGCAAAGAGGAGGACGTCTTCTTTTCCGACCGCTTCATTCTGCCGCGGCCGCTGCTGCGCTCGATTTCGGCCCCCCATCCCACCGTGCTGTTGATCGACGAGATCGACAAGGCCGACGCCGAATTCGAGGCCTTTCTGCTCGAGGTGCTGAGCGATTTCCAGGTCAGCGTTCCCGAATTGGGCACGCTGCGCGCCCGGCACATCCCGTTCGTGGTGTTGACCAGCAACAACGCTCGCGAGATGTCCGATGCACTCAAACGGCGTTGCCTGCACCTGTACATCGATTTTCCGCCGCTCGAGCAGGAGCTGGAGATCGTGCGCCTCAAGGTGCCCGGCATTGATGAGAGTTTGGCGCAGCAGGTGGTCGCCGCCGTGCAACGCATCAGACAGATCGACCTGAAGAAGGTCCCGAGCATCAGCGAGACCCTCGACTGGGCCAAGGCCCTGACGCTGCTGAACGTGACGCACCTAGACGCAGCGCTGGTGAACGATACGCTGAGCGCCATTCTCAAGTACGAGGGCGATATCCGCAAGGCGCAGGATGAATTAAAGGATTACCTCCAACGCCAGAAGTCCAACGCGCCGACCGCCGCCGACAACAGCGGCAACAAGGATTTCCTCCACTGAGCCCAGTGGGGCAGGGCACGGCATGGAGGAGAAGATCATCGAGTTCGCCGCGCTCCTACGGCAGAACGGCCTGCGCGTGTCCATGGCCGAGCACATGGACACCTTCCACGCCCTGCAACTAGTCGGGGTCGAAAACCGCCGCATCTTCAAAGACACGCTGCGCGCCACCATGGTCAAGCGCAGCGTCGACGCGCCGGCCTTCGATGAGTTGTTCGAGCTTTACTTCACCGGCCTGGGCGAGATCATCAAAGGCAGCGCTGAAGCTACTCAAGGGGCGCTGAGTCTGAGCAGCGCCCAGCTCCAGGCGCTGATGGAACAGCTGTCGCAGATGCTGCAGGAGATGGGTATCGAACTGTCCGAACTGGCGCGCGCGCTGCTGTCGAACGACACCGGCCAGCTCGAAAAGATGTTGCGTGAAGCAGCGCGCCAGGCCGAGGTCGGACAGATAGAAAGGGCCTTTCAAGAAGGGCGCTACGCTCACAGCTTGGCCCAACAGCTCGGCCTCGGCGACCTCGCCCAGGAGATCGATGGCTTACGCCGGCAGTTGGCGCAAGCCGGGCTCGATCCGGAGCGGGCCGAGCAGCTCCAGCGCTTCCTCGAACGGCGGTTGCAGGACCTGAGCGAAATCATCAAGCGTGCGGTGCGGGCCGAGTTGGCTAAGCGTGATCCCACGCAGCGCGACAGCGAGCGCATGCGTAGCTTGGCCGAGAAAAGCTTCTACTACCTCTCGGAAGACGAAATCCGCCGCATGAAAGAAGCCGTCACCAAGCTGGCGCAGCGGCTCAAGAACGTGGTCGCGATTCGCCGCAGCCGCGCCAAGCGCGGCAAGTTCGACCTCAAAGACACGCTGCGCAAGAACCTGCAGTACGGTGGCGTGCCGTTCAAGATACAGTTCGACCGCCGCGTGCGCGACAAGCCGCAGGTGGTCATCTTGTGCGATGTCTCCGACTCGGTTCGCAACGTCTCGCGCTTCATGCTGCAGTTTGTGTACTCCTTGCAGGACCTTTACTCGCGCGTGCGCAGCTTCATCTTCGTCAGCGAAATCGGCGAGATCACCCACCTCTTCGAGGAGCAGGAGATCAACGAGGCCATCGACCAGGCCCTCACCGGCAACATCATAAATGTGTTCGCCCACTCCGACTTCGGCCGCGCCTTCCGCGGCTTCCACCGCGACTATCTCGGTTGCGTGAACAACAAGACGACGGTGATCATCCTCGGCGACGCGCGCAACAATTACAACCTACCCCACGAATGGGTGCTCAAGGACGTGCGCGGGCGTGCCAAGCAGGTGATTTGGCTCAATCCCGAAAACCGCATGACCTGGGGCTTCGGCGATAGCGAAATGGATCGTTACCTGCCGCACTGCGATTTGGTCGAGGAATGCCGCAACCTCAACCAGCTCTATAAGGTCATTGACCGCTTGGTGGCCTGACTCGCGGAAGAAAGGGATTGACCTCGCCAAACCTTTCTGCGCAGAATGCCAGCACCGGCAGGGAGCGGACGATGAGTTCGGACGAAGCAGTACTGATGAGCGTCGGCGGATTGACTCTCGATCCGGTCACCAAGACGCCTATCGTCATCCTCAAGGATCCGGACAATAAGCTGAACCTGCCGATCTGGATCGGGCTGCTCGAAGCCACCGCCATGGCGACCGAGCTCGAGGGTATCAAGATGGCGCGGCCGATGACGCACGATCTGCTGCGCACGGTTATCGACGAGTTGGGTGCGCGGGTGGAATGCATCGAAATCACCGACCTGAAGGACAATACCTATTTCGCGGTGATTCACCTGCGGGTGAACGGCGCCAATCATCAGATCGATTCGCGCCCCAGCGACGCCATCTCGTTGGCGCTGCGCACCAAGAGCCCGATCTATGTGGCCAAGCGCGTGCTCGAAACCTCGAGCGTCCTGCAGCAGATGGAGGAAGGAACCGAGACCAATCTCTCCAACGTCGCGCGCGACAAGTGGGCCGAAATCCTCGAGAAGATGACCCCCGACGACTTCAAGTACAAGATGTGATCGCTGCCGCCATCACACCCGCCGCTCGCTCACTATAGTTCCGTGGCTCGCACTACCCGTATTCACCGCAAGGACCTCAAGCGTCCTGATGAGTTCGTCACCATCAGTGCCCAGGCACTCGCGTGGCTGCGCGCCAATCAGCGGGCGGTCGGTTGGGCCGCTGGCGGGATTGCGGCCGCCATGCTCGCGAGCGTGGCCTTTGTCGCCGTGCGCCAGGCGCGCGAGCGCGATGCCAACGCCGATCTCGGCCGCGCACTGGTGCCTTACCGCGACGCCAAGACATCGGCCGATGCCGCTAGCCAATTGGCTGAGGTTGCCCGCCGTTGGAGCTCGACCTCCGCCGGCCAGGTCGCCAAGCTAATGGCGGCCAGTACCGAGATCCGCAACGACAATCCCGACACCGGTATCGTCGGTCTCCAAGAGGCCTTGGCGCTGCCGAGTCTACCGGGCTACCTAAAGCAGCAAGCACTTCTTGGCTACGGCTACGCCTTGGAAAAGAAGAGCGAGTTGGGCGAGGCGGCAAGCAAGTACGCCGAGGCCGCCGGCCTCGATGGTCCGTACACTGCCCAAGCGCTGGCGGCTGAAGCGCGGGCGCGCAAGGCACTGGGGCAGGGTGATCAGGCGCGAGCGGTGTACGAAAGGCTCAAGAAGGATTTCCCGGAGGCAGCCGAGCGCGAGCAGATCGACGACCGGCTAGGTGCCGCGGCCAACTTTCCATAACATATCTTATCTGACATTGCGTCGGCCGCGAGCCTAAACCCGCTCCTGGGGATCGAACAGTTTGCGGTGCTCATCGAGCGCGAAGCGGTCCGTCATGCCGGCGATGTAGTCGCAGACCACCCGGGCGACGGTCTCGCCGTCGCGCGTGCGCCGCAGGATGTGCGGCGGCAGCTGCTCCGGCGCGGCCATATAGCTCTCAAAAAGCTCCGTGATCACGCGCTGCGCCTTAATCATCATGCGTAGCACCCGGTGATGCTGGTAGAGGTTCTCCATAAGAAACGCCTTCAGCTCCAGGCGCGCCGCTTCAGTCTTCGCCGACAGCGCCACCAACGGCCCGCGGTGCTGCCGTACCGCGTCTACGCTGGCGACGTGCTCTCGCTCCAGGCGCCGGCGCACGGTAGTAATCAGGTCGGTGACACAGCGGTCGATCATACGGCGAATTGCCTGATAGCGCGTCACGTGGTCGCTGGCGCGGGGATGCTGCGCTCGCACCTCGTTGATGCTCTCGCGCCACAGCGCCACGCCTTCGATCTCCGCCGCATCGAGCAGTCCCGACTGTAGTCCGTCATCGACGTCGTGGCCGTTGTAAGCGATCTCATCGGCGTAATCGACGATCTGGATTTCCAGGCAAGGAGCCTCGCCGGGCGCGAAGTCGCCGGCCAGCGGCCGGTCGTACGGTGGCGAGTGTTTGGCGATACCTTCGCGCAGTTCCCAGCTCAGATTGAGGCCGCGGAAGTTCGGGTAGCGCTCTTCCAGAAGATCGACGATGCGCAAGCTCTGGGCGTTGTGCTCGAAGCCGCCGTGTGGCCGCATTAGTTCGTCGAGGACGCGCTCGCCGGCATGCCCGAACGGGGTATGACCGAGGTCGTGCGCCAGCGCGGCCGCCTCGGCTAGGTCCTCGTTGAGCTGCAGTGCCCGCGCGATCGTGCGAGCGATCTGGGCCGCCTCCATCGTGTGAGTGAGTCGGGTGCGGTAGTAATCGCCCTCGTGGTTGATGAAGACTTGCGTCTTATACTCGAGCCGGCGAAAAGCCACCGAGTGAATGATGCGGTCGCGGTCGCGCTGGAATGCAAGGCGAAACGCATGCTCCGACTCCTGATATCGCCGGCCCTTACTCTGGCTGCTCCGCATGGCGTAGGGGGCGAGATGCTTCTCCGCGTCCGTGGTAGCTGTCATCGTGCCGATATATACGCCGCGGCCGCGCTGTCGAGCAAGAATTTGCTTGCACGCGGGCACCGGCGATGCCAGAGATAACGCTCGACCATGTCGGCATCTCCGCCTCCACGGCCCCGTATCTACGCGCTGTGCGACAACGAACGAGTCGCCGAGACGCTGGCCGTACTTCTTGGCCCCGAGTGTGACTTCCGCTGGATCGCACCCACGGACGCTGCGCCCGAGGCCGACAGCCCCCTGCCCCGTCCCGCGCTCTTGCTCGAGGCGCGCGCGCGGCGGCACCAGGCTCGAGCGGCCAGCGCTGAGTACCGCTGGCCGGGCTTGCGTGTGCTCAGGGTCAACCTCCAGGTTACGCTCGATCCGGTTGCGGCTAGGCGGGCCATTGCCGCGGCTCTGGCCGAGGCCAACGCGGCGCTCGAGCTCGTCGAAGTTGTAAACGGGATGGCGGCTTTGCTTGCCGCCGAGGTCAAGCCGAGATTGGTGGCCGCGCGCTGCCTGCTTGCCCTGACACGCAACCATCGCGCTGAGAGTCGTCGCCCGTGGGCAGCGTTGCTCAGCGAGCAGTTCGCGGCCATAAGCGAGTACGTCGACCGCTTGGCCGCAGCGAGCGAGCGATGACGGTGGTGCTAGTGATCGCTCTCGCGCTCGCGGCGCTGACCGCGGCGGCGCTGGTACTGCGCCAGTGGCTGCGCGCCCGCCGCCTGGTGCAGGTGCGCGCGGATGTGCGCGCGGCCGCGCAGGCCGCGGCGCTGCCACTGTCGCCAGTGCCCGCTTGGCCGCGCATGCTCGATCAACCCGCCAGTGCCGACGGCTTGATCGTAGCCACCCCGGACGGCCAGTGTACCTATATCACAGCGGGTGCGCGCACGTTGTTGGGGCTGGACGGCAGCGCTGGCACCTCGTGCCGCCTGCACGCATTGCTGAGAGACGGCGAGCGCGAGGCGACGGGGATTCTCGCCGACTTGCGCGCACGCCCGCTACTCGCCGCCCGCCGCGTGCGCCCGGCGGCGCGGCCGGAGCTGCCGATCGAGGTTGCCGCGGTGGCGCTGCGGGACCGCGCCGGCAACCTCTGGGGCGCGGCGCTGCTGTTACGCTCGGCCGCGCTGGCGACTGACCCGCAGGGTCGGTGAGCTAGATGTCCGGCAGCCGGATCACGCCGCGCTGGCGTGAATACGGGTGTGTTCGAGCACCGTCAGTGCCGCGGCCAGATCATCGAGCCAGTCGAAATCAGCTGCCGGCACGCGCTCCGTGCTGAGAGCGAACAGGACGCCCCGGTGCTCGCGCTCGCCGAACGGAACCGCCCGGCCGCACCCGCTGTCGGTAGTGAGCAGCGCGCGCGTCGCCGGGTCGAGCTGACGCCAGAGGCCGGCTAGTAAGTCGCCGCTCGACCCTATCGCTGCAGCTTGGCCGCTACGCGCCGCCCGCGCCAGTGGATTTCGGGGATCGGCAAGTGGAAGGGCGCCGTCGCGCAAGACCGAGGCAAACCCGGCCCACGGTTGCTCGCTGACTCGCGCGCGCACGGTGCTGATGCGGACGGTGTCCCACTCCACCACCGCCGCACCCACCAGGGCCCAGCGAGGATCAGCGAGGGTCGCAATGATGCTGGCGCCCTGCCCCGCCATCAGGACGCCGCGCCCGCGCACCAGCCGATCGAGCGCAACGGCGCGTTTGGTTGCGCCGCGCCACGCCCGCGCCAGCTTCGGCGCGCCGACGGCAACGGCGGCAACGAGAATCACCAGCACACAAACTGAAATCGACAACGGGATCACATCCACTCTCGCCAAACCAGCTTTGCTGCCGACACTGACAGGTGCGGCCTAAACCACCCGCATCTTCGTGGTTGTCTGACCCGGTTGCGCCGATTCCTGCGATCCACGGCCAGCAACAACGCAGGGCTTATGGCACAGAATTACCCCTGCTGGCTAGCACACCGCATCGAGCATCTTCTGTCACAGCGGTCACGTCAGGCGGCACATAACCGACACTTCGATGCCAAACGACGCCTTCGTAACAGCCGTCGACACTAGGCGGTTACACCAAGGGTGCCCAATCAGCTGATCCCAGGTCCTACCGCGAGCGGCACAAAGGTTGCGATCATGAGGCTAGCAACATGGATCATGCACCTCAGGTCTTCGAAGGTAGTGGCGCGGCGCCGCACTGTTTCGCCATGCGGGGTTATACATTGATAGAAATACTCGTGACCATGTCGGTGATGGCAGTTATGGCCGCCATCGCCCTGCCCCACTTCGACTCGCGCCGCCTGGAGATCAACAACGCACAGCGGCTGCTTATCGCCAACCTTCGCCAAGCCCGTTTCAACGCCATCAGCAAGAGCATCCACTTCCAGGTCTCGTTCCCGCAGAACGACCACGTCGTCGTCTCGCGCATGAAGGAGAACCCCGCCGGCTCCGGCACCTGGGAGGTTGACACCACGGAGCCGACCAACGTGCAGACCACCAGCTTACCGGCCGGTACCACGGTTAAGTCGGCCGCCGTCGGCACCACCATCGAGTTCAACTCGCGCGGAATCGTGCTCAACATGAACACCGCCAAGCAAGTCGATGTGCAGGACACCTTCGGGGTGACACGTTCCCTCCAAGTGTGGCCGTCGGGACAAGTCAATGAACTGTAGGCGACTTCTTGGTCAGCGCGGGACCACTTTGCTCGAGTCGCTCGCGGCACTCGGTCTCTTCGCCATTGCCGCGTCCGCGGTTGGCAACCTGCTGGTTACGCAGATGCGGCTGGAGAACGCCAACCTCACCCGTACCACTGCCATCGGTTACGCCGAGCAGGAACTCGAAGACCTGCGAGCGATGGACTACGGCGACATTGCCAGCCGGACGACGACGAAGACTACCGGCGGGACCATCTACACCGTGGCCACAACGGTGCAGAACGACACCCCCGCCGACAACATGAAGAGCATCAATACCGTCATCAACTGGAACGACCCCAGCGGTTCGCAGACCTATGCACTCAATGCCATCTACACCGCGATCAAACGCTGAGCGGGGATTCTCGCTGGTCGAGCTTCTGGTGGCCACCACCGTAATGGCAGCGGCCTTGGCAGCCGCCGGCAGCTTCTTCGTCGCCACCCGCAACAACGTGCAGGACGAGATCCTGCGGGTTGAGACCCAACAAGGCGTGCGTAGCGCGATGGATACCATGGTGCGCGACCTGCGTCTCGGCGGCGCTTGCCTGCCAGTGAGCGGCGACTTCGTTACCTTGGACAGCGTCAACTCCACTAGCGATCAGATCGCTACCCGCACCGGCTTGGTCCGTCCCAACCAGACCTGCATTCGCACAACCACCACCGCCGACATCTCCGCTACCACCAGCACCATCGCGGTCGAAACCGCCAATGGTTTCACCAGCGGCATGCGCGTCTACATCCGCAAGGCCGACGGTACCACCGGCGAGATCTTCACTCTGACCGGCGTCAACGTCGGCGCCAAGACCCTCACCAAGGCGACCACGCTCTCGCAGTCGTACTTGCTGGGCAGCGGCGTTTATGCGGTCGACGAACGGCAATACGCAGTTGACAGCTCGGTGCCGGCGCAGCCCGTCCTTACGATCGCAGCCAACGGCGGTAGCGCCACGCCGTTTGCCGCGGGGATCGAAAACCTGACCGTGAAGTATCAACTTGCCCGCAACTGCGACAGCGCCAGCGGCTGTGACGTCGTCGATATCCCGGCTAACGACGCCGAGTTCGCCATCGTGAACCAGCTCTACATCACTCTGACGGCGCGCTCGCGCACCACCCTCACCAACGGCCAATACTACCGCATAACCAAGACCGTCAGCGCGAAACCGCGCAACCTACTGCCCGGATAGGAGCCGCGATGAATGCAGCACCGCATCGGTCCGGCGAAGCCGGCGTCGCTCTGATCACCGTCCTCCTGCTCATGGCGATGATGATGGCTTTGGCTACGGCCGTAACCACTGCCATAAACATGGACACCAACTTGCGCGGCGCCTACACCCGCTCCACCACCGGCTTCTACGCCGCCGAATCCGGTCTTAATCGCGGCATGGGCGATTACCGCAACATCTTCCTCAGTTTCAACGTACCGAGCGGATCCGACTTCGCCCCCCACACCCTCACCATCGGCGACCGCACCGTCAACTTCCAGATCGTCGAGGTCGCCGGCAATCCCCAGAGCATCACCATTCCCCCGGGCCAGGTGTTCGGCGGCTTGAGCTCGATCGAGTACGACTACATCGTCAACTCGACGGCACAGTCGAACAACGAAACCGAGGCCCGGGTTTCCGCCGAGTTCAAAGTCGGCAATATCCCGGTCTTCCAGTTCGTCGCCTTCTACTCGAAGGACCTCGAGATCGCACCCGGCCGGAACATGAACCTCAACGGCCGCATTCACACCAATGGCGACCTCTACCTCAGTGCGGATAACGCCACCCTCGCGATCGCCGACAATTACCCCAGCATCCCGACGGTGCAGGTATCCTCGAAGGGCGCGATCTATCGCGGCCGCAAGCGCCAGAACGCCTGCGATAGCCCGGGCACGGTTACCGTTGACAAGCTCGAAGACGTCGTCAGCCCGAAACCCAATGACCTCGATCCTCAGACCCTCGGCTGTGGTGGCAGCAGCCGCCGCAAGGTGCCGGTGTCGGAGCTGGCAACCTGGAAGGGCAGCATGATCAGCCAGATCGAAAGCATTGCAGTGCCGCAGCCGGACATAACCGCGCAAGGCGGGCTGTACTGGAACCGCGCCGATCTGCGCATCGTGCTGAATCTCAACAACACCTGGACTCCGCCCTCGACCCCAACCGTCGCCTCCATCGAGGTCCAGGATATTACCGGCGCCGCGGATGCCGCTAAGACCGCTCTCTTGCGCACCTTCATATTGGACACTACGTGGAACAACGGCGCCGGCAACAGCACAACCGCCGGTACTCGTCCCATCTTTTACACTGACGTGCCGACCAACAGCGGCGGCGTCAACGGCTGCAACGTCACCGACGCCAATGGCACAACCACCACCAAGAACCAGGTTGCCGCCTGCTACACTCCGACCTTCGCCAATGCGCCGCTCGGCAGCGTGTCGACCGCGGCGCAAAACAATCGAGTCTACGGCACCGGCGCGCTGATGACGACCGACAACGACCCGCGCCGCGGTGGTTTCTACAACTGGCGCGAAGGCAAGTGGATGTACCTCCTGAACGTGAACCTTGACGATCTGCTGGACTGGAACATAGACCAGCCCAGCAGCAATCGCCTGTTCGATCCGGCCGACACCAGTGACGGTGGCATCCTGCTCTACTTGACGGTGAAGGGTCCGGACGCCGCCAGCAGCGCCAACAACTACGGCGTGCGCCTGTTTCGCTCGGCAACTCTTTCGTTTCCCAATACCGGGGCCGATCCGACCGGCGTCACGGTTGTCAGCGACCAGGCCGTCTACGTCGCCGCTGACTACAACAGCACCAACTGGCAGCCGGCCGCAATCCTGGCCGACAGCATAAACGTTCTGTCGAACAACTGGTTCGCCATCAGCCCCGGCGCCGGCACCAACTTCAACGACCGCCAGAGCAACCTCGCTCTGACCAGCCGCGTCGCCACGAATACCACTATCAACACCGCCTTCCTCGGCGGCGTCGACGATACCGACAAGGACGCCGGCGCCAGCGGTTACAACGGCGGCCTCGAGAACTACCCACGCTTCCATGAAAACTGGTCGAACGTGACCTTCAACTATCTGGGTTCGTTCGTCAGTCTCGGTAATCCGCTGCACGTGACCGGCACCTGGAATGCCCAGAGCTACAACCCGCCGCTGCGAGTATGGAACTACGACTCGCGATTCAATAATGCGGCTACGTTGCCACCGCTGTCGCCGCGCTTCGTGTACGTGCAGCAGGTGCTCTTCACCGAGGAGTTCAAGTAAGAGACGACGCGACATGGGTGCGCGACAAATGTGTGGGTAACGTGGTTCGGCGTTATGGCCGTCATTCCCGCGAAAGCGGGAATGACAAATTGCGTCCCTTTCGGCCATGGGCCTCGGCCTGACAGTACACAGTA
>JACQVA010000085.1 GCA_016210005.1 Deltaproteobacteria bacterium
CCCGCACTCCGACCCCGACCCGCACGCGGACGCCCAGCCCGACCGTCACCCCAACTCGGACGAGAACCCCGACGGCGACACGGCCACCTACCCGCACTCCGACTGCGACTCCGACGGCGACCATCACGCCAACGCCAACGGCCACCGGGACGCCGACCTGCGCTGTGCCAATCCTATGGGAGCTATCGCCCGAGACGGTCGTAGATGTGCAGCAAGGCGGCCGCGTTTGGCTGACCAAGACCGTGGCGACCGATTTCGGCTGGGGCATCTTCTGGTTGCGTGACGATCCGGCCGTCGCGGGCAAGGCGCGGCTCTACTACGCCCACGTCGATTTCACCGGCCAACTCACAGTTGGCCCGCTCTGGGTGGTCGATGCCACCCGCCTTCAATGGCGTGACCGCTACTACAATGCGGCGTGGAACTATGGCCACTTCGGTTTGCTGATCGCCGAGCGGGGCACGCTCTACTACTACAATCTCTCGCTCGACGGTGTACTCAGCGGCCGTCGCGTCGTCGGGCCACCGCTATTTATGACCACGGGCTACGATCTGGAAGCGGACAGCGACTTCGACGCCTACCCAGGCGGCTTCCTGGGCGCGATCGAGGGCGACTGCTCGGGGCACTCGTGCAGCTACGCCTTCAAGCTCGACAGCAACGGCGCCCCCATCGGCTCGGTGACCAACCTGGTGGATTACGACTACACTCACGAGTTCTATCCCGCCGTCGCCTACGACGGCGTCGGCTTCGCCATCATGACGGTGAAAGACATCGCGATCAGTAATGGCGGCGTGGGCACGAAGTACTTGCCGGCCGCCAGCGGCTACGGGCTTAGCAGCCGCATTAAGACCGTGCCGGCCAAGGAGTACCAGTGGGATGAGTTTCCGGACCTCGCCTGGAACGGCAGCCACTTCGGCGCCATCTGGACCGAGAACACCAACCGTTCGAGCAGCTCGACCTGGCAGATTCATTTCGCCAGCTTCGAGCGTACTTACAAGAGCGGGCGCCTGATTGCCGACCGCGTTATCGATGTGATGCGCAACAAGTCCAGCCTGCGCTGGATCACGCAAATGCATGCCCTCGGCGGTGATTGGCTGGCACAGTACGCGCGCTGGCAAGGCGACCAGATCGAGCCCTTGGCGGTCTTCGAGCTGCTGGATGATAGCGGCAACGTCAACGCCAGCCTGACGCCGTATTCCTTGTCCGCCGATGCCCTAGGTTCGAGTGTGCACGACCTCGGCACTGCTGCCGGTCATACCGGCATCGCCCGCGGCGACCAGCGCGACGGTGTGTGCACCATCACCTTCCAGATTCTTGCCCCGCCGGTGTGCCCGCAGCAATGAGCGCGGGCCACGGCCGCCTCTGACCGCAAATTTCAAATCTGCTCGCTGACCGCGTCCTCACGCATCGCTGGGGCCGGGCGCTGCTCGATCGGTGCGTAGGAGCGCGGGCCTTCGCCGATGTAGAGCTGGCGCGGGCGGGCGATGGTCTGCTCGGGATCGCGCACCAGCTCCGCCCAATGGGCCATCCATCCCGCCGTGCGCGCGATGGCGAACAGGACCGGAAACATGGTCGGCGGAATGCCCATCGCTTGGTAAACCAGCCCGGAGTAGAACTCGAGATTCGGGTAGAGCTGGCGCGAGACGAAGTAGGGATCTTCCATCGCTACGCGCTCGACTTCCAGGGCGATATCCAGCAGCGAGTCGATGGGGGCGACCTGTGCCACCGCCAAGGCCGTATGCTTGGCGATCTTCGCCCGCGGGTCGTAGGTGCGGTAGACCGGGTGGCCGAAGCCGAACAGCTCACGTTCGCCGGTCTTGACCTGCTTGATGAACGCCGGCACCCGATCCACCGAGCCGATGTCGTTGAGCATGCGGACGGCGCGCTCGCTGGCGCCGCCGTAGCGCGGCCCGTAGAGCGCGGCGATACCCGCGGCCACGGCGGAGAATGGATCCACTTGCGAGCTGGCGACGCAGCGCACCGCGTTGGTCGAGGCCGTTTGCTCGTGGTCGGCATGCAGGATGAACATCACATCGAGGGCGCGCTCGAAAACCGGGTTGGGCCGGTACCCCAGCTCGGTCATGCGGAACATCATCGAAAGGAAGTTGCCCGTGTAGCTGAGGTCGTTGTCGGGATAGACGTAGGGTAGGCCGCGGGTGCGGCGATAGGCGAAAGCAGCGAGGGTGGGCAACTTGCCGATCAGCCGGCGGGTTTGCAGCCGGCGCGACTCCAGATCGAAGACGTTTTTGGCGTCGGGATAGAACGTCGACAGCGCGCCGACCGTGCCCACCAAAATGCCGAGCGGCTCGGCGTCGTAGCGGAAGCCGTCCATGAACTTTTTCACGTTCTCGTGCACCATCGAGTGTACGGTGATGTTGTGCTTCCACATCTCGAAATGCCGCACGTCGGGAAGCTCGCCCTTGACGATGAGGTAGGCGGTTTCGAGGAAGTTGCTGCGCTCGGCCAGATCATCGATGGTATAGCCGCGATAGCACAGCGTGCCCTGATCGCCGTCGATGCAGGCGATCTTGCTCTTGCAAGGGGCGGTATTGGCGAAAGCCGGATCGTACGACACCAGCCCGCGGTCATCCGGCGACAGCTTGATCTGCTGCAAGTCGGTGGCGCGGATGGCCGAGTTCTCGATCGCGATTTCGTACTGCTTGCCGGTGCGCTGGTCGATGATGGTCAATTGTTCGCGTGCCATGGCCTCTCCCTCACGTCGGTCGCGCTCTGCGCCGCCCGTTGGTTATCAAGCTCGGCAAAAAACGCCAGCCCCCCGGCCGCGGCTGCCTTCCGTGGAGCAACCTGTTGAGTTAGACTCCGCCGACGGGAAGACCTCGGGATGAGATTGCGAGAGCCCTATGCGCCGCGCGTGATCCGGCCGCTTGGAATATGGCGCGAAGCCGGATGGCGCCTCAAGGCGTATGGCATCGCCTATCGCGGCGAGCAGCCGCGTGCCGAGCTGATTGCAGCGGCCAAGATCGCCGCCAGCCACCGCTTGCCGCAACTGAGTGCCGAGCAACACTGCTACGGCGTGGGGTTCCTCGGGGTGCACGACGGCCGCGATGCCAACCTGGTATTTGTCGACTGGTGGGCGAACGAGAACGAACTGCATCATCATGCCTACGTCTCACCAGCGAACAAACCGGAGCTGCTCGAATACGTCAATCCCAGCGGCATGATGGCTTGTGTGTGGGACCTGCAAGTGATCGGCTTCGAGCGCCAAGCCTGGGTCGAAACGGTGCTGGCAAATCCGCGCGGGCCCGACTTGGAGGCTTATTTGAGCCGCTGCCTGAGCGAGCAGGCGTAGCCCGGAGGTCGGGGGCGTCACTTTGGAGAGATTGCTCAGTGCCTCTCCTGCGAAGCAGGGTCATGCGGTTTGCCCGGACGATTTCGTGAGTGATGTGGGGGTGAGGGACGCATGACGGTGATCGAAGACGCCGCGACTACCCTGGCGCAGCTCAGCGATGGGCGGCGCGACCTCGAACGCGCCATCGCCGAGCTGGGCGAGCGCATGCCGGGGCCGCTGCGGCCGCTGGCGCGGCTGGCTTTCAACTATCGCTGGAGCTGGTTGGCGGGCGGGCCCGACCTCTTCCGCGATATCGACCCCGGCCACTGGGAGCACGGCGGCTGTAACCCGCGCCACGTGCTCGAAGCCGTTACCCCGCGGCGCTGGCAGGAACTGGAGCACGACCAGGCATTCCTCGATCGCCTGCAAGCGGTGCTCAGCGCCGTGGAAGCTGATCTCGCCCGGCCGGACGCTGCGGTGGGCATCGACCCGCTGCGCCCGGTGGCCTACTTCTGTTCCGAGTTCGGCGTGCACGCCTCGCTGCCGCTGTACGGCGGCGGCCTCGGCGTCTTAGCCGGTGACCTGCTGAAGGCGGCATCTGATCTGGCCATACCCATGGTCGGCGTCGGGCTGCTGTATCGCGAAGGCTACTTCCACCAGCGCCTGGATACCGCCGGTTGGCAGCACGAGTACTGGGTGTCCACCGACTTCGAGCGGCAGCCTGCGGTGCTGGTGACGCGGCCGGACGGCCAGCCCCTGACCGTCGAGCTTCGGCTGCGCGATCGCTTGGTGCTGGTGCAGGTGTGGCGCATCGATATCGGCCGCGTGCGGCTGTATCTGCTCGACACCGATCTGCGCGGCAACAACGCCATCGACCGCTGGATCACGGCGCGCTTGTACGTCGGCGACCGCCACACCCGCTTGGCGCAGTATGCCGTGCTCGGCATCGGCGGTGTGCGCGTGCTCGCAGCGCTGGGAATTCGCCCGGGTCTGGTCCATCTCAACGAAGGTCATGCGGCGCTGGGCAGCTTCGAGCGTTTGCGCAACCAGCTCGAGCGCGGACAGCCGTTCGAAGCGGCCCTGGCGCAGGTCCGGCGCACCACCGTCTTCACTACCCATACCCCTGTGCCCGCGGGCAACGAGGGCTATGCCCAGAGCGAAGTCGAGGCGGTGCTGGCCGACTTCATCGATCGCCTCGGCATTCCGCGGGCGACCTTCTATAACCTCGGCCGCCTCGAGCCCGGCAACGAGCGCGAGCCGGCGAACATCACACCGCTGGCGTTGCGCACCAGTCGCGCCGCCAATGGCGTGGCGCGCCGCCATGGCGAAGTGGCGCGGGCGATGTGGCAGCCGTTGTGGCGCGAGCTGCCGGCGACCGACGTGCCGATCGCCCATGTCACCAACGGTGTGCACACGCTGACCTGGATGGCCGCGCCGATGCAGGCGCTGCTCGATCGCCATCTCGGCCCCGAGTGGCGCACGCGGCTTGATGATCGGCGGCTGTGGGAGGGCGTCAACGCGATCCCGGACGAGGACCTCTGGGCCGTGCGCTGCCAGCAGCGTTTGGAGCTCATCCAGCTGGTACGCGAGCGTTCGGTGTACGACCGCTTGGGGCGTGGCGAAGCCCCCGACTACGTCGAGGCGGCCGCGCGGGTGTTCGATGATCGCGCCTTGACCATCGGGTTTGCGCGGCGGGTGGCGACCTACAAGCGGCTTTACCTGCTCACCCGCTTCGCTGACCGCGGCCTGCGCTTGTTGGCGGAAGAGCCCATGCCGATTCAGCTGATCATCGCCGGCAAAGCCCACCCGCAGGATAACGAGGCCAAGGCGAGCCTGCGTGGCCTGTTCGACCTCAAGCGGGCGCCGGGTGTCGGCGGGCGCATCGTCTTTCTCGACGACTACGACTTGCACAGCGCGCCCCAGATCATGGCCGGCGTTGACCTCTGGCTCAACCTGCCGCGCCCGCCGCTCGAAGCCAGCGGCACCAGCGGCATGAAGGTCGCGATCAACGGCGGGCTCAACTTGAGTGTGCTCGATGGCTGGTGGGTTGAAGGCTACGACGGGCACAACGGCTGGGCCATCGAATCGCCCCCAGCCGATCCCTACACCCAGGACGACCACGATGCCCACGCGCTCATGGACCTGCTTGAATACGAGGTCATCCCGCTGTTCTACGAACGCGGCGGTAGCGGCATCCCCCACCGCTGGCTGCAGCGAGTCAAAGCCGCGCTGCGGACCCTGATTCCGCAGTTCGGCGCCGAACGTATGCTGCGCGACTACGTCGAGACGATGTACCGTGAGAGCTAAGCCTGTTGATCGCTGTGGCGCAGCCGCGGTGTCGCAGCCGTAGTTGGCAGCGGCGCCGAGCGGATGCTAACATCCGCGCCCGATTTCGCGGTGAGCCGAGCGCGACGTTGGACGCCGGCCAATTTCTACCGTGAGAGGCAACAAGGAAACCGATGGCTAACAAGTCCGCTGCCACGGGTGGGCACACCCGGCGCTCACCCGCTTCCCGCCCTCTGACACGACCGGCCGTTCTTGACGCCGCGCGGGTGTGGCTTGTGCCGGCGTTGGCGGCGCCGGCCGCGCTGCTGCAACGGCTGGCGCGGCCGCCCATTGTTCGTTTGCCGACCGCGCCATAAGCAAGGCCCGCGGCCGTCAGATCTCGCCGGAGGACTCACTTATGCGCTGCCCCATCCCCAGTGCTCGCTTCTTCGTACCGCCGCTGCTTGCGCTCGCGTTCATGCCCGGCGTGGCTCACGGCATGGAGGGTCCACCGCCGTCGTTTGCGGCGGTGGCCAAGGCCGCGCGCCCGGCCGTATGCCACATTTTCGCGGCCCAGGCGGCGCGGGCGGTGCACGACCCGCTGGAGGAATTCTCGCGGCGCTTCTTCGGCGAAACGCCGCCCAAGACCGAGCCGCGGCGCAGCCTCGGCAGCGGCTTCGTCATCAGCCGCGACGGTTACATCGTCACCAACGCCCACGTCGTCCGCGAGGCCACCCGTATCCGCGTGCGGCTGGCCGACAAGCAGGAGTACGAGGCCAAGCTAGTCGGCGCGGATGAGAAGACGGATGTGGCGTTGATCAAGATCGAGTCGCGTGCCGCGCTCCCGGTGGTCACGCTCGGCAGCTCCGACGCGCTCGAAGTCGGCGACTGGGTCGTGGCGATCGGCAATCCCTTCGGCCTGGCACAAACGGTGACTGCCGGCATCGTCAGTGCCAAGGGCCGGGTGATCGGCGCCGGACCTTACGACGACTTCATTCAGACCGACGCCTCGATCAACCCCGGCAACTCCGGCGGCCCGCTACTCGACCTCGACGGCGAAGTAGTCGGCATCAACAGTGCGATTTACAGCCGCAGCGGCGGTAGCGTCGGTATCGGTTTCGCCATTCCCATCGACATGGCCCGCCACATCATCGACCAACTGCGCCAACACGGCAGAGTAGTGCGCGGCTGGATGGGCGTGAGCGTGCAACCGATGACTCCGGAGTTGGCGCACTCCTTCGGCCTCGAGCAGCCACAGGGAGTGATCATCGCCGACGTGATGCGCGGCGGCCCGGCCGAACGTGCCGGTCTGCGGCGCGGCGACATACTGCTGCAGTACCAAGGGCGGGCGATCTTGGAAATGCAGCACTTCCCGGCGCTGGTGGCCGACACCGCGGTCGGCAGCCGCGTCGAGGTCAGAGTTCTACGCCACGGCGAGGAGAAGACCTTTAGCGTGACGGTCGCGGAGTTGCCCGAGCCCAAGGCCGAGACCAGCCGTGGGGCCGCTGCTGATTGGGGTATCGCGGTCGCCGATCTCACGCCGAGCCTGGCGCGTCGCCTGGGTTTGCCGCCCCAGCTCCGCGGTGTGGTGATCACCGGTGTCGAGTCCGGCAGTGCGGCAGATGAGGCGGGCCTGCAGCCGGGAGACCTAATCCGCGAAGCCGGGCGGCGCGAAGTCCGCAGCGTACGCGAATACCAAGCCGCACTCGCGGCAGCGCGCGCAACGCTGTTGCTGCTGGTGCAGCGCGGGGACTTCTTGAGCTACGTTGCGCTGCGCCGCGAGTAGCTCACCGATGCCTTCGTCGCTTCGTAGATCGCCACCGGCGCTTCGCGAAACACGACGCCGTCAGGCTGGCAAGTCGGGCTGCACGGCTTCCTCGGCGGTTAACAACGGGCGGCTGCGGAAGGGTTCGACGCGGACCGGGCAGGCGGGGATATCACACTGCGCGCAATAGCCCCGCCGGCAGGGGTCGGTGTGAAACACCATCTCCCCTTGGATGCCGCAGGCGGCGATGACTTCGCGCTCGAAGGCGTCGGCGGCATCGTGAGCGCGATCGACCGTCCAGAATTCGGGCACCACGAGATGAGCATCGACGTGGGTGAAGCGGCCCGAGCGGATTGCTCGCAAGTTGTGCAGACGAATGATGCCGGGCACGAAGCTGGCGTTGAGCGCGACCAGCAGCTTCTGCACCAGCTCGGTATCTTCCTCGTCGAGTAAGCCGCCGGCAGCGTGGCGAACCAAACGCCAGCCGGTTGCCGCCAGGTTGACGCCGACGAGGGCCGCCACCACCGGGTCGATCCAATTGACCTCGGTAAGGCGCACCAGCAGCAACCCCAACACCACCCCCACGCTGGTCCAGAAGTCGGAGAGCACGTGTTGGCCGTCGGCGATCAGAGTGAGCGACTGCGCCCGGCGGCCAACTCGAACCAGAAAGATCCCCAGCGCCAAATTCGCCAGCCCGGCAGCGCCAGTAATAATGAGGCCGGCATCGAGTTGCCGAATGGTGATGCCATAGAGCAGGCTGCTGCCGGCCTGATAGATGATCATAACCGCCGCAAACGCGATCAAGCCGCCCTCAAAGGCGGCGGAGAAGAACTCGATCTTGCCGTGGCCGTACGGGTGATTGCGGTCGGCGGGGCGGCCGGCAAACAGCAGCCCGCCGAGAGCGAAGAGCGCCGCCACCACGTTGACGATGCTCTCCATGGCATCGGAGAGAATGGCGCTGGAGCCGGTGAGCTGATAGGCAGTGAACTTCACCACCAGCAGCGCGCTGCCGGCGATCAGCGACACCAGGCCGGCGCGCAGACGCAGGCGCAGATCGGTGGCAGCGGTGGCCGAGGGATCAAGCGGCGCTGCGGCTGCGGTGGCGGCCATCGAGTTCATGAGGCCCAGCTCTAAGCTCCAGCCGCGCCCGCTGCCGGCGCGGCGCTCAACGTTGCTTGTGCTCCACCAGCGCGCGAATGCGCAACCGCAGCGCGTTGAGTCGAATGAACGACTCGGCATCGGCCTGGCGATAGACCGTGTCGGCTTCAAAGGTTGCAATCTCGGGGTCGTAGAGCGAGCGGGGCGAGCGGCGGCCGGCAACGATGACGTTGCCCTTGTAGAGCTTCAGCCGAACCCGGCCGGTGACCGGCCGCTGCGCTTCGTCGATCATCGTCTGCAGCATCTCGCGCTCCGGAGCAAACCAGTAGCCGTAGTAGACCATCTCGGCGTAGCGCGAAATCAACGAGTCGCGCAGATGCAGCACCTCGCGATCCAGGGTGATCGACTCCAAGGCTCGGTGGGCGACGTGCAGGATGGTGCCACCCGGAGTCTCGTATACCCCGCGCGACTTCATCCCGACGTAACGGTTCTCCACCAAATCGACCCGGCCAATGCCGTGACGGCCGCCGATCTCGTTGACCCGCGCAAGCAGCGCGGCGGGCGACAGGCGCTCTTCGTTGACGGCAACCGGGTTGCCCTTTTCGAAGTCGATCTCGATGTACTCGGGCGTGCCCGGCGCCTTCTCGGGCGACACGGTCAGCACAAACATGTCCTCGTAAGGCTCGCGCCAAGGATCCTCCAGGATGCCACCCTCGTAGCTGATGTGCAGCAGGTTGCGATCGGTGCTGTAAGGTTTTTCCTTGGTAACCGGGATGGCAATGCCGCGGTGCTCGGCGAAGGCGATCAACTTCGAGCGCGAGTTGAGGTCCCAGATGCGCCAGGGCGCAATCACGCGGATGTCTGGTCGCAGCGCGTAGTAGGTCAGCTCGAAGCGCACCTGGTCGTTGCCCTTGCCGGTGGCCCCATGGGCGACGGCGTCGGCGCCAGTGGCCGTCGCAATCTCGATCTGACGCTTGGCAATCAGCGGCCGGGCGATCGAGGTGCCGAGCAGATAGCTGCCCTCGTAAACGGCGTTGGCCCGTAGCATCGGAAAGACAAAGTCGCGGACGAACTCCTCGCGCAGGTCTTCGATGTAGACCGCGCTGGCGCCGCCGGCCTTCGCCTTCGCTTGCACCGGCGTCAGCTCCTCGCCCTGGCCGAGGTCGGCGCAGAAGGCGATGACTTCCGCGCCGTAGGTCTCGATCAGCCAGCCGAGGATGACGGAAGTGTCCAGGCCGCCGGAGTAGGCGAGCACGATCTTCTGGGGTGGGGGCTCGATCTTATGCATCAGCAGGTCAACCTCGGTGTTGGTTCACTGGCGGTGGCGCGGCATCTTCTCGTTGAGCCACACCATGATGCCCTTCTGTACGTGCAGGCGGTTCTCGGCCTGGTCGAAGACGATCGACTGGGGGCTGTCGATGACCTCGTCGGTGATTTCCTCGCCCCGATGTGCCGGCAGGCAGTGCATCACCAGGGCATCGGGACGGGCGCGCCGCAGCACGGCGGCGTTGAGTTGGTAGCCGGCGAAGTCGTGGCGCCGTTGCACCGTCTGCGCCTCTTGTCCCATGCTGGTCCAGACGTCGGTGTAAAGGACGTCGGCGTCTGCCACTGCCTCCGCGACGGACTGCGTGATCGTGATGTTGGCGCCGGCCTTGAGCGCCGCCGCCTGCACGGCGGTGCTCGGTTCGTAGCCGGCGGGGCAAGCCACCGCCAAGTTGAAGCCGAGCTTGGCGGCGGCGTTCATCCACGAGTTGACCACGTTGTTGCCGTCGCCGATGAAGGCCACCCGCAGGCCGTCGAGCCGGCCACGCTTCTCGATCAGCGTGAAACAGTCCGTCAGCACCTGGCACGGGTGCAGCAGGTCGGAGAGGCCATTGATCACCGGTATGCCGGAGTGACGCGCCAATTCCAGCAGGGTGCTGTGGGAGAAGACCCGCGCCATTATCAGGTCGACCCAGCGATCGAGATTACGGGCGATGTCAGCTACCGACTCACGTTCTCCGAGTTGGATATCCTTCGGCGTCAAGTAGACGGCATAGCCGCCCAGCTGCGACATACCGACTTCAAACGTCACGCGCGTGCGCAGGCTCGGTTTCTCGAAGACCATGACCAGACTCTTGCCGGCGAGCAAGGGCGGGCGCTTGCCGCTCTTGAGGTCACGTTTGAGGGTGGCGGAGAGGTGTAGGATCTCGTCCAGCTCACTGCGGCTGAGATCGGCCAAGGAAACGAAGTCGCGTTTCATGGGAGTGCCCGTTCGAGAATGGCCAGCGCCTGGTCGACTTCCGCGCGCGTTACCACCAGTGGCGGCGACAGGCGCAGCACCTTATCGGCGGTGCAGTTGATAATCAGCCCGGCATCGCGGCAGCGATCGACCACCGGGGCGCCCGCCTCGGCCAGCTCGACACCGACCAGCAGGCCGTACCCGCGCACGTCGCGGATGATTGGCCGGCTCGTTTGCATGCGGCGCAGCTGCGCGCGCAGGTAGTTGCCCAGCGCCTGGCAGTTGGCCAGCACGCCGTCGTCGAGCAGGACCTCGACGACGGCGATGGCGGCCGCGCAGGTAAGTGGATTGCCGCCAAAGGTGGTGCCGTGCGCGCCGACGCCGAAAACCTGCGCCACCCGTTCGGTCGTCAGCATGGCCCCGATCGGGACGCCGTTGCCCAGCCCCTTGCCGAGGGTGACGATATCGGGCGCGATGTCGCTCAGCTGGTAGCCGAAGAGCGCGCCCAAGCGTCCCATGCCGGTCTGCACTTCGTCGAGGATCAGGAGCAGGTTGCGCTGGTCGCACAGTTCGCGAACCCGTTTCAGGTAGTCCGGGGCGGGCACGACGATGCCGCCTTCGCCCAAGACCGGCTCGAGCATGATGGCGATGGTGCGCTCGCTGACGGCTGCCGCCAAAGCGTCGAGGTCGTTGTAGGGGGCGTAACGGAAGCCTTCGGGCAGGGGCTGAAATCCGCGGCGCACTTTCTCCTGGCCGGTGGCGGTGATGGTGGCGATCGTGCGCCCGTGGAACGAGCCGAGCGCGGTGATCACTTCATAGCGGCCGGAGCCGGCATCGGCGCCGAACTTACGGGCGAGCTTGATCGCCGCTTCGTTGGCCTCAGCGCCGCTGTTGCAGAAGAAGGCGCGGTCAGCGAAGGAATGCTGCACCAGGAGTGCGGCCAAGAGCGCCTGCGGGGCGCTGTGATGGAGGTTGGACACGTGCAGGATGCGATTCGCTTGTTCCGTCAGCGCGCGCGTCACGCGGGCGTGGCAGTGGCCGAGGTTCACCACCACCGTGCTGCCAAAGAAGTCGAGATACTCCTTGCCGTCGGCGTCCCACACGCGGCAGCCGTGACCGCGCACCAGCGCCAGCGGCGCGCGCGGATAGACCTGCAACAAGTAGCGCGCACCTAAGTCGATGATCTCCTGGTTTGTCATCCTGGTCTCATTCGCAGAATCGTCCGTAGCCGCCAGACTGCCCATGGTTCACTTCACATAGCCTTACTGGAGGGCGCCGCGCCCAGCCGCTTGCGCGCCGCCGCCGTACGTCCGGCGCTGCGCACCACCTCGGTGCCGACACCTTCGCGGGTGAAGATTTCCAATAGCACGGCGTGCTTGAGCCGGCCGTCGATGATGTGGGTCTTGCGCACGCCGCCGCGCAGCGCCTCGATGCAGCACTCGACCTTGGGAATCATGCCTTCGCCGATGGTGCCTTGCTTGATCAGCTCCTGCGCCCGCTCGACTTCGAGCGTCGGCATGACCACGCCGCCGCCGTCGCGGATGCCCTCGACGTCGGTGAGCAAGATGAGCTTCTCGGCGTGCAGCGCCTCCGCCACCTTGCCGGCCACGAGGTCGGCGTTGATGTTGTAAGTGTCGCCCTTTTCCCCCACGCCAACCGGGGCGATGACCGGGATGAAGTCGCTGCGGTCAAGCGATTCGATGACGGCCGGGTTGATGGCGCGAACCTCACCGACCATGCCGACGTCGAGCCGCGCGCGTTTGCCCTGTTCCTCGACGGTCAGGTTCAGCTTGCGGGCCACGATCAGTTCGCCATCCTTGCCGGAGAGGCCGACGGCGCGGCCACCGTGGTGGTTGATCAGGGTCACGATCTGTTTGTTGATCTTGCCGACCAGAACCATCTCGACCACGTCCATGGTAGCCTGGTCGGTGACTCGCATGCCGCGCACGAAGGTCGATTCGATGTTGAGCTGCTTGAGCATGTCGCCGATCTGCGGTCCCCCGCCGTGGACGATCACCGGATTCATGCCGACGTATTTGAGCAGCACGATGTCCTGGGCGAAACTCGACTTCAGCTCCTCGTCGACCATGGCGTGGCCGCCGTACTTGATGACGAAGGTCTTGCCCGAGAAGCGCCGAATGTAGGGCAGCGCATCGAGCAGGGTTTCCGCCTTTTGAATCAGTGACTCCATCAGGGCCTCGCTCCGCCTCCCGCGTCACAGGATGTAGCGTGACAGGTCTTCATCCTTAACCACCTCAGCGAGTTTATCGGTAACGTAGGCCGCGTCGATCACCACCTCGCGGTCAGTCATCTCCGGGGCCTCGAAGGAAACCTGGTCGAGCAAGCGCTCGACCACGGTGTGCAGCCGGCGGGCGCCGATGTTCTCGGTGCGCTCGTTGACTTGGGCGGCGATGGCGGCGATCTCCTGGATGGCGTCTTCGCGAAACGCCAGCGCCACCCCCTCGGTCTGCATCAGCGCGACGTATTGTTTGAGCAGCGCATTCTGCGGCTCGGTAAGAATACGAACGAAGTCTTCCTTGGTGAGGGGATCGAGTTCGACCCGAATCGGGAAGCGGCCCTGGAATTCGGGAATCAGATCGGAGGGCTTGGACATGTGAAAGGCCCCCGACGCGATGAACAGGATGTGATCGGTGCGGACCATGCCATACTTGGTGTTCACCGTGGAGCCCTCGACGATCGGCAGCAGGTCGCGCTGGACCCCCTCGCGCGAGACATCGGGCCCGGCCACGTGCTCGCGGCCGGCGATCTTGTCGATCTCGTCGATGAAAATGATACCGGACTGCTCGATGCGCCGGATGGCCTCCTTGTTGACGGCATCCATGTCGATCAGCTTGCCGGCTTCCTCTTGCGTCAAGACCGACAACGCCTCCGGCACCGAGAGGCGTTGCTTCTTGCTCTTCTTGGGCATGAGGTTGGAGAACATCTCCTTGAGGTGGAACTCCATCTCTTCCATGCCTTGCGGCGTGAAAACCTCGACCATCGGGATGGCGGTGGCGCTCACTTCGAGTTCGACGACGCGCTCGTCGAGCTTGCCCGCAAGCAACATCCGCCGGAGCTTCTCGCGCGTGGCGGTCGCACTCTCGTCTGCGATCTCGCCGGCCGTACCGGCAGCACCGCCGCGCCGTTCGGCCGGCGGCGCCGGCGGCAGTAAGAGATCGAGCAGCCGCTCCTCGGCGGCGTGGCGCGCGCCCAGGCGCACCTTCTCCTGCTCCTCCTCCTTCACCATCTTGACCGACAGATCGGTGAGGTCGCGGATCATCGACTCCACGTCACGGCCGACGTAACCCACCTCGGTGAACTTCGAGGCCTCGACTTTGATGAAGGGGGCTTGGGCGAGTTTTGCCAAGCGGCGCGAGATCTCGGTCTTTCCCACCCCGGTGGGGCCGATCATGATGATGTTCTTGGGCGCGATCTCCTCGCGCAAGTCCTCCGGCACTTGCAGCCGGCGCCAGCGGTTGCGCAACGCGATCGCCACCGCGCGCTTGGCCTTACGCTGGCCGACGATATAGCGATCGAGCTCCGAGACAATCTCCCGGGGCGTCATCTGACTCATGGCAGTTCCTCGATTACCAAGGTGTCGTTGGTGAAGACGCAGATGCCGGCGGCGATGCGCATGGCTTCCTCGGCAATGGCCCGAGCTGGCAGCGGTGAATGCCGCAGCAGCGCCCGCGCCGCCGCCAAGGCATAGTTGCCGCCCGAGCCGATGGCGATGACACCGTCGTCGGGCTCGATGATGTCACCGCTGCCGGACAGCACCAGCAGCGTTTCGGTGTTGGCCGCGATCAGCAGCGCCTCGAGGCGGCGCAGCATACGGTCGGTGCGCCAGTCCTTGGCCAGTTCCACCGCCGCCCGGGTGAGGTTGCCGTTGTACTGCCCGAGCTTCTTCTCGAACTTGTCGAACAGGGTGAAAGCATCGGCGCTGGCGCCGGCAAAACCGGCGACGACCTTGCCCTCATAGAGGCGGCGAACCTTGCGCGCGCTGCTCTTCATGACGGTGTTGCCGAGACTGACCTGGCCATCGCCGGCCATCACCACTTTGCCCTGATGCCGCAGCGCCAGAATGGTGGTGCTGCGGATCACGAGCCGATCGGCGGCCGCGAAAACACCGCGACTGCGAGCTAGGTATGGCGCCATCGCTCTGGTTGCCTTTCACCACCGCGTCGGTCAGGCGCGCGGATGCGCCTTGTCGTAAACCGCCATCAGGTGGTCGAGATTCAGGTGCGTATACTTCTGCGTCGACGACAAGCTGGAGTGCCCGAGCAATTCCTGAATCGCGCGCAAGTCGGCGCCGGCGTTCAAGAGATGAGTTGCGAAGCTGTGGCGCAGCGCGTGCGGGGTCGCCTTCGTGGCAATGCCAGCTGTCAAGATGTAGCGCGCCACCACTCGGACGACGCTGCGGGTCGCCAAGCGCTGGCCGCGGCGATTCAAGAACACCGCCCGTTCGTCAAACAGGCGGGCACGGCACAACTGCGGAATAAGGGTGCGGTAGCTGGCGAGCGCGCTAAGTGCCTTCTGGCCGATCGGCACAATGCGCTCCTTGCCGCCCTTGCCTTGAACCCGCACCACTTCCAGCCGAGTGTCTACGTCCGCCCAGTTGAGTGCGACCAACTCGCTTACGCGCAGCCCGGTCGAGTAGACGACCTCGAGCAGCGCGCGGTCGCGGCAACCGTCCGGGGTTGTGGCCGGCGGTGCCTCGAGCAGCCGGAAGATGTCGTCGACGGTAAGGTGCACGGGCAACTGCTGCTCCTTCCTCGGCGTGACGATGCCGGCGGCCGGGTCGTGCTCGATCACGCCGCGGCGGCGTAAGAAGCGGCAGAAGCTCTTCACCGCGGACAGTTTGCGTCCGGTCGAACTCTTGCGGGTACGCCGCAGCAACTCGACCAGATAGGCGCGGATCGCGTTCTGGTCGAGCGCGCGAACGTCGACGTGCTCGGCAGTGGCGCCGAGGCACAGCCGCTGCGCCAGCAGGAAGGTACGGAATTGCTGAAGATCAATCACGTAATTCCGTACCGTGTGCGGCGAAGCGTTGCGTTCTATGCGCAAAGCCTGCTCGAAGGCGGCAATCTGGTCCACCATCTCTTGTCCACTCATTTCCTGGTTCCGGGCCTCGCCTTGTGAGCGACGCCGGCCGCATGGTATCAACCGGATTCGTTAGCGGCAAGGAACGTGGCGAGGTCCTGGGCGATACTTGATTCGACGCTCGCGGAAGGTGCCAGTGGCTGACGAGCGCCCCGAGCCGGGCAGCCGCCTGTGCCATCATTGCCATGCCGACATCGGCCGCAGCCAGAGTGTCGGGCGGCGTGACACCTGCCTGAAGTGCGGCAGTGATCTCCATTGCTGCTTGAACTGCCGCTTCTATGCTCCCGGACACCACAACGACTGCCTGGAATCACAAGCCGAACGGCAGGTAGATAAGGCCGCGGGCAACTTCTGCGAGTACTTCTCTTTTCGCACCGCTCCGAGCTTGACCCCGGCGAGAGACGCCAAGGCTCGCGCTCAGCTCGATGCGTTGTTCAAGAAGACGTGATTGACACCGAGCCGAAAGACGGACCGGGCGAGGCCAAGAACCCACTCGGGCTGCAAGCGCGTCGTGGCGCCGGCGCTGCGGGCAACGAAGGCGGCCGGCCACGGCGCGCTCGATGTCCGCGGCTACGTGGCTGAACGAACAGGGGCCGAGTCCGGCAAGTACCCATCTTTCCGCCGCGGCATCATTACCGTTGACAGCCGAGGCGGAAAGCCGCTAGGAAGGCTTGGCCGTTTTTGTACGCCACAGAACGTCACCCGCAGCACGCACGGGGATGGGGAAGGAGGCTCGGGAAGTTGGCGCTGCCACGGATCTTCGTCATCGACGACTCCGACGCGGTACGCGAAACGCTGTCGATAGTGCTAGGCAACCAGTACGAGGTCCACGAACTGGCGCCCAGTGATTGCACGGCGGCGTTCCCGCTGCCGGATGGCAAGCCGGACCTGCTGATCATCAACGCGGATACGGCCCCACCGGCATTGCTGCGCGCCACCGCGGCAGGAGCGCGACCCGTGGTATGGTTGCGCGCCCGACCCGAGCAGGGCTCGCCCGCGAAAGACGCGGCGATCCCGTCGGTGGTCCTGCCCAGACTTTTCGACGCCCATAGCCTAGCCGAGCAAGTCCAGCAGCTCCTGCGCCACCCGCCGGCACCGGTGGCGCGCCTCACCCGCGACAAGCTCAGCTATCCCTATCTGACGGAGGAAGCCGCGCGCATGGCACGCGAGGCCGCAAGCAGTCGTTTACCGGTGTTGATCAGCGGTGAGCCAGGCACCGGCCGCGCTCGGGTGGCGGCCGCCATTCACGCTCTCGCCCCCGGCACGCGTTTGGTCACGATCACCGCCAAGACCTGCACCCGCCCAGTGCTGAACGAACTGGCCAACGCCGGGGACCATGTCACTGTGTTTCTCGACGACGTCGCCGCCATCTCGGAGGACGCGCAAGCGCTGCTGCTTGAAGTCCTGGATGCTGGCGGCTTGCAGACGCAGCGGGGTTGGCTGGAAATTAGGGTCATCGCCGCTAGCAGCAACGACCTGGCCAGCCTGGCGTACACCGGCGCCTTTTCCCGTGATCTCTACTACCGCCTCAATGTCCTGCCCATCACACTGCCGCCGCTGCGCGATCGGCCGCACGACGTGCCGGCGCTGGCGCGCGCGATCGCCGCCGACCTGTGCAGCTCGCTGGCGTGTACACCGGTCGCTTTCAGCCCCCGCGCAACACAGCGACTGAGCCGCTATCTGTGGTTCGGTAACACCGCGGAGTTGGAAGCGGTGCTAGCGCGCACGATTTCTCTGGCACGCAAGGAAGTCATCGACATCGGCGATCTGCTATTCGGCTTCGGCCCCCTGGCGCCGAGCCCGCCGCCGGCCAAAGCTGCACCGGCGGAGCGCGCCGATCCGTCGCTCGGTAATAGCACCGTTGACCTGATCATCAACGAGCTGGCCCACGAGTTCAAGAACCCGTTGGTTACCCTCAAGACCTTCGCGCAACACCTCGACCGGCTGGTCGAAGAGGAGAGCAGCCGCGACCAACTCGTCCTCCTCACCGGGGACGCTGTCGACCGCATGGACCGGGCGCTGGAGAACCTCTTGCAGTTCACGCGCTTTCACGAGCCGACACCTCAGCACGTCCCGCTCGGAGCCCTGCTCGGCCCGGTGCTCGCCAGCCTCGGCCCGCTGCTGAGCGAGCGGCGCCTGGTGCTTGACTACCGGCCGCCGCACACCGGCCTCAGCGTCCACGTCGACCCGGAGCAGTTGCACTACGCCGTTGACAATCTCTTGCGTGGGCTCACGCGCGTGATCGGCGACGGTGAAGCGATCGCGGTCACTTGCGCGGAACCGGCCACGGTCACGGTGCGGGTAGCGCGTGGACACGGCAAGGGGCTGGGCAAATTGGCCGGTTGGCTGACCGCCCGCGAAGCCAGCCCGGAAGTACCGTTACCACTGGGAGTGGCGCTGGCGCGCAGCCTGATTGGGCGCAACGGCGGCCACATGGAGATGGAGGAAAGCGCGGCAGGGTTGGCGGTTACCATGCGCCTGCCCAACGCGCCGGAGATGGGGAGGGGAACGCGACCCGATGGAGCGACCACGACTGCTGATCGTTGACGACGAACTGAGTGTCCGCGAATCCTTGCGGATGATCCTCAAAGAGCGCTTCCAGCCGGTGCTGGCAACCTGTGGCGAGCAGGCGCTCGAACTACTCGCCACCGAACCGGTGGATGTCGTCCTGCTCGATATCCTGATGCCCGGCCTCGACGGGCTCGAGACCCTCGAGCGCATTGCCCAGCTCAAGCCGCCACCGCCGGTGATCATGCTGACCGCCACCAAGACGGTGAAGACCGCGGTCAACGCCATGAAGCTGGGGGCCTTCGACTACATCACCAAGCCCTTCGACATCGACGAGCTGTTCATGCAGATCGAGCGCGCGGTGCAGTCGGCGGCGTTGCTGCATGAAGTCGAAACTCTGCGCACCGAGGTCGGCCGCCGCTACAGCTTCGACAACATCGTCGGTGGCTCAGCCAAGATGCAGGCGGTGTTGAAGACCGTCGCCATGGCGGCCCCGCTCAAGACCACGGTGCTCATCACCGGCGAGAGCGGCACGGGCAAAGAGGTCATCGCCAAAGCCATCCACTACAACAGCCCGCGGGCCAACAAGCCGCTGGTCACGCTCAACTGCAGCGCCATCCCCGACAACCTGCTCGAAAGCGAGCTGTTCGGCCACGAACGCGGGGCGTTCACCGACGCCTACGCCAAGAAGATCGGCCAGTTCGAGCACGCCGACCAGGGCACGATTTTCCTCGACGAAATCGGCGAGATGAACCCGGCAACGCAGGCCAAGATCCTGCGCGTGTTGGAGCAGAGCACCTTCACCCGCGTCGGCGGCGTACACCCGGTGCAAGTTGACGTCCGCGTGATCGCCGCCACCAACCGCGACCTGCAACAAGGAATGCGCGAGGGCACCTTTCGTTCGGACTTATACTATCGCCTGAACGTCATCGCCATTCATCTGCCGCCTCTGCGCGACCGCCGCGAAGACCTGGCCCCTCTAATCCGACACTTCCTCAAGCTCAAGGCCCGCGATCTGGGCGTAGCGGAGAAGGCGTTCAGCAGCGAGGCCCTCGATCGCTTGCTGGAGTTCGATTGGCCCGGCAACGTACGCGAACTCGAAAACGTGATCGAGCGCGCGCTGGTGTTGTCGGCGAGCCCGGTCATGACCCCCGACGATCTGCCGCAGAACCTCACCAGCGGGAACAGCCAGGCCCACCCGACCCAGCTAGCAGTCGCTCGCGGCGAGAAGCGCCTGAGCGAAGCGGTCGACAAGTTCGAGCAGGATCTCATCCGCAACGCCCTGGCCGAGGCGCACAACAACCAAACCCGCGCCGCCGAAATCCTCGGCACCACCCGCCGCATCCTCAAATACAAGATGGACAAGCTGGGCATTCAAGCACTAGACAAAGGCCCGGAGTAGGCAATTTCAACTCCTTACGGTCTGCGAGTGCCGCGGGAGCTGCGTGTTCCGATCAAGTACGCCAAGCGCCACCTGCTATGCCGCGACACGCTCTCGCCGAACACGCGCCACATCCTGATGACAGCCACGCCCCACAACGGCAAGGAAGAAGACTTCCAACTGTTCCTGACGCTGCTGGACGGCGACCGTTTCGGCTGAAGAATGACTAAGTGCTTGAAAAGAAAGGGTGAGTGAAGGGTTTCGAACCCTCAACCCCTGGAGCCACAGTCCAGTGCTCTACCATTGAGCTACACTCACCACGTC
>JACQVA010000086.1 GCA_016210005.1 Deltaproteobacteria bacterium
ACGGGGTCGGTGTCGGCGGTGGCGGGGTGGGCGTCGCATCGAACACCAACGGCGGTTCCGCCGGCGTCAGCGCCGCGATCTGGCGGAAGTAGTCGGGGACGAATTGAAGCGTCTGCCCGCCGTCGGTGGTCTTGTAGATCGTGTTCTCGGAGACCGGAAACCAGCCGTAATTGGCGTCGACGAAGAAGACACCGGCGAAGTTGTGGGGCTGATCATGCGTTATGCGGCTCCAGATACTGCCGTCCCACTTCAGAATCAGGCCCCGGACCGGCGGCCGCGGACCGCCGACAGCCATGCGGCGGTCGAACTCCTGACTCGTTTCACCCGTGTCTCTACCTACCGCGACCACCAGGTTGGCACTGACGGCTTGAAACCCCCGTAGCTCGTCCCGCTCACCCGGCTTGAGCGGAATGTTCATATTCGCCCACGTTCGCCCGTGGTCACTCGACGCGAAGAGGGGCCCATGAGTATTCACAACGCAAAAGCCGCTGCGCGAGCAACTCAGCTCGGTGATTCGCTCCGGCGCCGCGCCCACGGCCTGCCATGTCTGGCCGCCGTCGTCGGTACGCACCGCACCATCCCCCACCGCCATCCCCTCGCGCTCGTTGAAGAACCAGATGTTGAAGATCAACTCCTTTCTTGGCGGCAATTTTACTCGCTGCCAGGAAGCACCCGCATCCACCGTGTGCAGCAACTCGTCGCCACAAGCGACCCATCCGTCGCTCAGGTTGCGGAAAAAGAGTCCGCCGCACAGCAGGCGAACGGGGCGGCCCGATACGTCCAGAACACGCGCCCGCTGCTCCACGAATGTCCGCCCACCGTCCGTTGTCCGGGTCAGCGTGCCGTCATCACCCAGCACCCAGAACGTGCTGCCATCAAGAAAGAACGCCGCCGTAGAGGCCTTGGGCGACTGCGTTAAGGGAATATCCATGACCAGCCGCCAACTGGCACCACCGTCCGCAGTGGCAATGATCACGGTCTGCCCGAGAACGTCGTAGACGTACCCGCTGTTGGCATCCGTGAACATCGCGCGCCTGAAGGGGCGGCGCAGTTCGTCGGGTAGGTATCCCCCCTGCCCCTGCGCAGCGCTCTGCCCCGCCGTCAGCAGGGTCAACACCACTCCGACGACTAACGCGACTCTTACCACGTTCACTTTGGTTGGCATTGTGGCGCTCCACACTCCAGCGGATAGCAGCCAATATCCCCCGGAAATTTGTCTTCAAAGTTAGCTATTGGATCAGGGTTTGCTGGCGCGTCGACTAGCAGCCTGACCACTCGCCTCTGAACGCTGAGGTCCTGATCCTGCTCCTCGTGCCAGGCCGCATCGTCAATACGCGTGTAGTGCCCGTGCGCGAAGTTGGCGAGTTGGCTCTCGATCGGCACCACACGGTCACTGGTGGTGCGGTCGAATCCCTGACAGTAGTGCGTGGGATTAGTAACCCACGAAGCAAGTTCGGGTAGGGGCTGACCCGAGAGAGCGCTCGCCGTGGTGCCGATGGCGTGCACGCGCACGGGGTCGCTATCGAACAGAAACAGCTGGTAGGCGGCGCTGCCGATGGAGAGATCGTAAATCGCGGCCCCGGCGTCAGGTTGCGTGCGGGAATCCGGTGCACTTGCTGGTTTGGGACGGGCCAACCAGTAAATGCCGTACCGCGTCAGTGAGGTCTTGGGCGGCGGCGGTTGGAAGCACTGCTGCCGCAGGTCTTGCGCACACATCTCATGCGTGACCTCGTTCCCGAGCGGGCTGCCACGTAAGGGGCTGCCGTACACAACGACACTTCCGAAGTCGCCGCGATAGAAGTTGTCGGCTCGTCGATAGTTCAGGTTCGAGACGCGCTGCCTCTGCATGGAAGTGTAGCGTCCCTCTAGCGCCGTAGGGCCGGTACCCGAGAGAATCCCCGCATTCACAGTCCCGGTAGTAGGGTAGTGAATTTCCCGCGGCTCAGGCGTGGGCGGAGGCACCGCCGGCAGACTTGGCGGGACGCTTCCAGCAATGCGGTCGGTGGTGTACCACCGCGCCAAGACACCGCCCATGCTGTGCGCCAGAACATCAACAGTCGTAATCGCGAGCTTCTTCCCCGCCACTGTTTTGCTTAGTGTCGGCGCACTTCTTAGGCCAGCGTCGCCATGCCCGTTCCGCAATCCCGCTGCCACGCCAGCGACCGCACGCGGCAGCACGTCGTAGACTTGGTCGAACCCGGAGATGTTGCGCGGCCCGAAGTCGGGCGTGAAGAACAAGAAGCCGTTTGCGTTCAGCGTGTTTTGCATGTCTTGCCCAATTGCTCTCGCCGCACTCCCGAACAGCCCGTGCTGCACCAGCAGCGGCGGGCGCACGAGGCGTAGGGTGGTCTCACCGAGCTGGCCACTGTCGGCTTCGATCGTCAGCTGCACGTCCGTCGTGGCCGCGGGTTGGCCGCTGAGCAGGTAGGGGAAGAGCGTCGGCGGGGTGTACACCGCCACCGCCACCATCCGCCCGTTCGGCCCGGGCTGCGGGGTTACCGTGATCTCGGTGGCCCGATCGGTGAACCCATTGGGCGACACGGTCCCAAACGGATACTGGCTGTCATGGTGCGAACCCAGTG
>JACQVA010000087.1 GCA_016210005.1 Deltaproteobacteria bacterium
CACCGGTCCCGATCCACCGCGCTGACCGGTGGCGGCGCAGCCGGTTCCCACCCCGCTGATCCGTCGCTCCGTCTCGGTGGCCCGGTCGCAACCGATCGCCCCGGAAAAATCGAGCTATGCATGCTCACCGGAAGGACACGGAGGTACAGACCCTGTCTGACCACCCGGTGGGGAGCATCGTCGGTGATCAGCGGTTCAGTTCAACGGGGCCTTTCCGCCATCCGGCGGCAACCATCACAGCATCTCGCGCAACGCCCCGTCGCGCCGGATGACGGAAAAACCCTTTTACGTTAGGCGGGCAGAGGTTGAGTACGTGGTTGTGAAGCGGGCGTCTTGGTCAGTGGTGGCAGCGGTGATAGCTCTGGCAGTTGCAGCAACCGGCTGCAGAGCGCAACGCAGACTTGTCGTGCCAGCAACCCCCGACGGAATGGCTTGCGCCCGGCAGTGCGAGCAGATCTGGTGGCAGTGTAGCACCGCAAGAGGATGCGAGCGGATGGAGTTATTGCCTGGTATCCTCTGCCGAGCAACGTGTAACGGAGAACGCGACAGCTGTCTTACCACGTGCCCTGGTGCAGCCTGGGTCGAAGAGCACAATGTCAGTACGTCCTACGCCAGTGAAACAGTACAGACTTCCCAGGTCGAGGAATTCCGAAAAGAGCACTCAGAGCAAGACCAGCGAGACCGACAAGAACTTGAGCAAAAGCTGAAGAACGCCCCGGAATCGCTGAGGGCTCATGAGATGGCTTCCCTGTGCCGTTCATGGGGACATGAGACCCGGGCCTGTATGCAGTCGCATGGCTTCAAGTGGAGCGGCCTCCAGTGGGTTCGCGAAGCCACACCGGCCGCGCCTACGGCAAGTCCCCCGAGCACACCGACTCCGGAGCATTCGCCGCGACAGCCGACGCCGGGTGTAAGGGACCGGGCTATGAGACCGTGGTGGGTTCACCGAAACTGACCGCGGCAAGTTCGGCCAAACTGACATCCGTACGACGATGTCTACACGCACGTCTTGAACCGCGGCGGGCGCGGCGTTCTGAGCCCCAGCCGATCGCCTGTAGGGAGGCCGGCGCAATGGGAAGCGGGCTGTGCGTGATAGGCTGCAACCCTCCGACTTCGGGGCACGGCGGTAGGCTGCGAAAACCTTGCAAGGGTTGCACGGGAGGTGATATACGCCTTCGCGGTCGTAACTGGCGGGATCAACAGGGGGCACAATGGATGCAGCCAAGGCGATGCGCGATAGGCTGACAGGATTTCAGGATTTCGCAGCCTAACGCGCAAGGAACCAGGGCGGCCGAAGTAGGTCAGAGGATAGAGCCCTCGCGACGGGGGAAAGGGGTAGTCGTTCGACGACGGCTGGAGGAGGCGTTGATATTGTCGCGTGCGACGGAGTTTGATACCCGGTGTCGCAGGCCGATGACGGCGAACGAGGGCGACGCCCTGCGCATTGGCCCAAGCTTTTCTTCTGCGTTCGGGATGGGGAGATAGCCATGGTGCCGCAACAGCAAACGAGACCGGCGCAATGTGGCCGAAGGATGCGGCTTACTCGGCGCTGGGTCGCTCGCCTTTTCCGGCGCATTGGTTACTTCTTTCGTCACATATCGCTACTTCTTGCTCTAACGGCAGAAAACCAAGCGATTTCCAGTATCCTTCTTCTTATACCAACGCTGTTGGCAACTGCGCTGCTCACTATTGTCCTGAGCAGCCATGATCTGTCCCCTCGAATCAAGGCTCTTTGGGCTGCCGCGTTGGTCGCTCTCCCTGCAGGGCTCAGTCTCTACTTTTATCTCCTCAACATCTCTCGCCAGCGTCGTGCCGAACTTTCCATCCGCGCTCGCCGCCACTCGGACACTCGAACGATTAATTACTTCTGCAGATCGGTCATCAAGCTGTGCGAATCGGTTGCGGGGTCCGATCCCAGGATCCAATCCATTGGTACCCAGCGTGTCCTCGCGGTCGAGACCGAGTTCGTTCGCTCGCGGGCGGTCTACATTCGCCATGTTCTCGATCAAGTCGCGAGTCACTTCGGGGTTACGCGAGAACTCTTGGAGCAGGCGCTTGGTATTCCGGCGATGGTCCTTGAGACGCGAGCCGCGAGGCGCGTCTGGCTTCGGTATCACATGGAGGCCTCCATCGACCCACTGCCGGTGTTCAGTGCGCAGGCCGACGCCATCGATCGCTGTGCGACTCGAGTGCGCACGCAGGCTGAGGTACTCTCCTCTCTCGCAGACGACTTTTCCAAGATCCTGCGGTTTGTGGTGAAGGAACCATCGACCGGCCGGGCGATGAACGCCGCTGCCAGGATTTTGGCACGCCACATCGGCGGACCGAACTGCGAAAGCATAATATCCATTCTGCAGCTGCGCCGCGGCGTCCCAATAGACAACATCATTCTGGGCAACCGAGACCACCGCACCTTCGTGGGCGAAAAGTCTGACAGCTTGATACACTTTCTCAAACACTTTGGATCCTTCGAGAAACCGGGCGTCGATCGGGTCGTCAATACTGCCGCAGAACGCTTGAGCGCTCGCCTCGCAGAAAGCGCCTTGATTCTCACGGTAGGCTACAGCCAGATGGTCTCGCGCGTATTGGCGCAACTCGCTCACAGAAAATCTATACTAGTTGGGGTGGTGATTCCCGAGCGCGGTTCCGAGTTGGACCAGGTTATCTTCGCTGAGGAAGACCGTGCCATGGAAGCCGAGCTGCTTGCAGAACCGCTGTTGCAGGGCAAGGTCTTCCGAACGACCTTGGCTGGCATCGGCGAACTACCGGCGGATTTCGTCCGTGGCGGAATCATGATGGGCGCAGAGGCAGTACTCCCGGACGGAACGGTTCTTCATCCAAGGGGTCGTCTGCAAACACATCGCGCTCTTGCTTTGCGCTTTAGTGGTGTAGCGCAAGCAGCGTATCGCTTCGTTGTATGCGAGCCGTACAAGATTATCGATGTGCCCGCCGCTCTGCGCACATCGCGCACGTTGGCCTGCATCACAACTGGCGACTATGACACGTTAATCACCGCTGGCGAGGAACTACAGGGAGGAGCCCGTGTTTCTCTCCAACGACTGCGTGTGGCGTGGGAGCGCGAGGTCGATCAAGACCTCCAAACCAGCGGCATGCAGGGCATTTTCCACTCCTGAGGCACGAACGGAACCGCGCTCTAACACCGATCGAGACCGACGCCAGAAGACGGCGCGGCCCATCGCCAAGCCGTTAGATGTAGAAAGGAGGATGACCATGAGTTAACCGATTATAGCCTACTCGCTATCGTCATGAATCGTTGTTCTATAAACAGCATCCAGTGATGCTCAATTTCAAGAAGGAGCTTCTGTCATGAAACTCGATATAAATGCGGCTGGTTTGGTGGCAATCCTTACCCACCAAGAAGTCAACGACTTGTACAACACTGCAGATCCCCAAGTCCTTAGGACCAAAGTCACCAATCTAATAGATCAGCTTAAGACCGAACTTACCCTCGTTGCAGCAGGCGCTGGAGCTGCTGCAACGGCTGCCAAGGCAGTACTGGCAGTTCTTGTAAAATCCGCCATTGTAGTTGCGATTCTTGTTGCCTGGATCGCTGTCGAGAGAGAACTAATGAAGTTAGTAGATAAAGGTAACGGCGTCTACCTTACATTGCCGTGGCTGGCACTTTTCAACCCCCTCGGCGCCGTCTGGTGGTGGCTCATCATTCCGACAACCGTTCCGCCTAGTGGCGTTGCAGTTGTCACTCCTGGCGGGGGACGCGTTACCGTGCGCCGTTCGACCGGAGGCGCGTTCAACCCCAACGAGGACTGGACGCAGATACCATACTACGGCAGCCGTGGTACATTCTTCGCCGATGTCACCGGGGATGGCAGAGCAGACGCCATTGTTGTGAACGATGACACTGTCACCGTGCGCCGCTCGACCGGCAACGGATTTGGCCCCAATGAGGACTGGACAACTGGTCCGTACTATGGCGGTCGGGTAACGTTCTTCGCCGACGTCGATGGGGATGGCAGAGCAGACGCCATTGTCGTGAACGATGACACTGTGACCGTGCGCCGCTCGACCGGCAACGGATTTGGCCCCAATGAGGACTGGACGCATGGGCCCTACTACGGCAGTCTTGGCACGTTCTTCGCGGACGTCGATGGGGATGGCAAGGCAGACGCCATCGTGGTGAACGAGGATACCGTGACGGTACGTCGCTCGACCGGCAACGGATTTGGCCCCACTGAGGACTGGACGCATGGGCCCTACTACGGCAGTCGGGTAACGTTCTTCGCCGACGTCGATGGGGATGGCAGAGCAGACGCCATTGTCGTGAATGATAACACTGTGACCGTGCGCCGCTCGACCGGCAATGAGTTTAGCCCCAATGAGGATTGGACAAATGGTCCCTATTACGGCAGCCGTGGCACCTTCTTCGTCGATGCAGATGGGGACGGCAAGGCAGACGCTATCGTGGTGAATGAGTAAATCAGCTATTGACGTGTCTGGTTCCTCAAAGCAAAGTGTCCTTCCGGTGAGCATGCATGCGCGCTGACGTCGCGTTCGACTAACCTCCCCGGCCATCTCGACGAGAGGAGGATGGTCGAATGGCAAGGGAGAGCAGCGCAACGCAGGGACTGGCACGACTGAGTGAGCTGCGGCGGCAGATCGAACGGTGGCGCGGGACGCGGGTGAAGCGTTCGCCGATGCCGGCGGAGCTGTGGC
>JACQVA010000088.1 GCA_016210005.1 Deltaproteobacteria bacterium
GCCCGGACTGGCGAGACCCCTATGACGAGATCGTGTAGCGCTGGCGGGTCGTAGCGAGCCGGTGCCGTGGATTCCCGCTTTCGCGGGAATGACAAATTGCGCCCTTTCGGCCACGGGCCTCGGCCTGACAGTACACAGTACTGTCAGACTGGTGAGGATTTGCCCGGTCGGCTGCACGTTACCCACAGATTTGTCGCACACCCAAGCACAAGCCGCGTAACCTGCTCGTATTGACGCTAGCGATCGCGAGGGTTCGCTCACGCCAGCCTTCAGCGGGAACACAAAGACGTCATCCACGAAGTGGGGCGGAACGAAGTAGGGAGCGTGCGTCACGATGTCGGGCTCAGCGCCCCGGGGGGCACCAGCGCCGCGGCTTGCCCCGGGGGCGACCAAAACCAGCGCAGCGCCGGCCGCCAGCCGGGTTTAGCGCGCAGCGCGATACGTACCGGCTCCGCCGCTTGATTCATGTCCAACTCGAGCTCTGCGGTCTCCCAACGCTCGCCCGCGTCGAGCTCACCCGCCAACGAGCCGAGGTTGAACTGCACCGTTGCGTTCACCACTTCCAGCCGGAAGCGGTAGCGGCCTGCCGCGCGCGGTGCCAACAGGCCTTGCCAGATCGCGTTCAACTCGGTGACTCTGCGCTCGACGACGGCCGCGACCAGCGGCACCGGGATGGTGTACTGCGTCAGCGCCGGATCAATCTGGTCCACCTGTGTCGTCCGGCCGTTGGCATCCGTCGTCCGATAGCTCGCGCGCAAGCCCGCCAGCGGCAACCGCCCACATTGTGCCGGCAGAGCACTAGCGACTGCGACCGTCGCCACCGGGCCCGCGCGCCGAATGCTCCACTGCATTTGCGGGCATATCAGCGCCACCAACTCGGGCAGCAGCTCCGCCTCCGGCGCCCCCTGCGCAATCCAGTACACCGGCTGGGTCTCGCCGGCAGCCGGGGTAAACGCCGCCAGCAGCGACGACGCCTGCGCGCCCTGCAGGTGAGCGGCGTACCAGATGTAGTCCGACGGCTCGAAAGCGTTGACGCCCTCGTTGGTGAGTAACACCACCCGTGACCCCGCGGGGACGTTGTGGATCGCCGCCAGCACGGTGTTCTCCGACACCACGAACGAGGCCTGCACCACCGGATGGTCGATCAGTTGTTGCAGCTGGCGCAGATTCAGCACCGCGGCCGCGGCCACCGCCAACCCCAGCAGCGCGTGCGCCCATCGGCGCGGCAGCCACCGCCAGCTCAACATCTCGTCGAGGCCGAAGGCGATCAGCACGAACAACGGCACCAGTAAGACGAAATAGCGCGAGACGTTGACATTCGCCGGCACCACGGCAAGGGCCGTAAATGGCAACGCGAATAGCGCCAGCGCCAGCAAGCGCCAGGGATTGCGCCAGCGCCACATGGCTACCCCCACCGCCAGTGTTGCCAGCACACCGGAGACCGGATCCAGCATCGGATGTTGGGGAATGTTGACGGTGGGGATTTCGTCGCCTTCAACCAAGAACACGCCCCAGCCCAAGCGCAGCCGTGCGATCGCCGTCAGCGCGCGCGGCAATAGCGATTGCTGCTCCGGCGCCAGCCATTGCCAGCCTTCCTCGTGCCGCCGCAGCGCCTCCATGAACAGGTCGCTGCCAAACCACACCGTGCTAACCACACCCGGGCTCAGCATTACCGCCCAAGCCGCCGCAATCACGATGAAGTGCCGCCAGCTGCGCGCCGGCAGCCGGCCTTGCCGGTACCGCACCACCGCCACCGCGAAGGTGCCGGCGTAGAGCATGGGCGGAAACACGCGATAGCCGGTGTAGGCATAGAACAAATCAGCGCTGGCCACGGCCAGTGCCACGCTCGCCAGCTGGCTGCGGTCTTGAATCACGCGGACGAACAACCAGGCAATCAGCGCCATCACCGAGATGGGAAAGAAGATCTCGTCCGCAAATCGTGCCGCCGCCGCGGCCCAGCGACAGGCAGCCAGCAGCATGCTGGCGGCCCAAGCCGCCGGCAGGGCGACGACGCGCCGAAGCGCCACGAAGAGTATCGTCGGCGCCAGCACTCCGCTCAGCACAAACGGTGCGCGCAGAGCCGGCGACGACAACCCGAAGAGGCGAAAGCTCAGCCCCGGCAACGTATTGGTCAGCGGGAACTCCAGCGGCCAGCGCCAGTCCTGATAGACCCAATAGGCGTTGCCACCGGTCTGAAACTCCTCGAAGCCGAAGGCATCGAGCGGCGGATACACATCGATGCGCCACAAGCGCGTCAGCACCGCCAGCGCGGCCACCGCCAACAGCGCCAGCCAATCATTGCGCCGCCACGGCCGGCCCGGCGCCCGCTCGCGCCCGCGATCCGCCAACCCGCCGGCCGCCGCCAGCAGGGCGATCCCCGCCACCCACCACCACGTGCCGGCGTACAGCACCTGCGAGATGACAAAGCGGTGGCTGCCAATGGCCGCGCTGGCGAGCGCAGCCACAATCAACAGGGCCCAAGTTAGGTCGCGCCAGCGCACCACCCGCCTATATCAGCCCACCCGCGCGCTCGTCACCTGGCGCACGAGGGCCGTACGATTTGACGTGGTATCTTTCCGATTGGTGCTTGAAGACCAGGCGAAAGTCGGCCAAGCTAACGTCAGGTCAGGTAACCCAAGCCCCGTGGAGTAGGAGCGCGCCGTGTACGTCACTGAAATTCTCGAACGTTGTGCCAGTCTCGAAAGCCGGACCGCCACCGTATACCGCCACTTGGCGGAGCGGGCTCACGCCGACCCGCAGACCGCGCGGTTGTGGCGCGAGCTGGCGCTCGAACAGGAAACGCACGCCGACGTGCTGCGCCGAGAGCTGCGGTCTTTCGAAGATGACGACGACAGTGGCGCGTTCCTTCCAGAATACAGCGAGCGCCTGGAGCACCTGGAGCGCACACTGCATGTGCTCGAAACCCGAGCGGCGTCGGCGCAAACCCTCGATGACGCGCTGGCCACAGCGGTGGCGTTAGAGCAGAGCGAACTCGAGGACATTTACGACGATGTGCTGCTGCAAAGTCAGCCCGCGTTCAAGCTGATCTCCGAGCGCATCGAAGCCGCGCTCAACGCCGCCCCGGCGGGCACGCACACCAACTCCCAGCTGCCGCCGAACCGCACACCGCGGCGGTAGCGCGTCGGCAGCGCGGGGCGCCGCCGCCCACGTGGAAGTGCCGCGCCACTGTGCCGCGCGGCAGCAACCGGGTGATCACGTCGATCACTCGCGGTGTATCCGACTGGGCTGCTGGCAGCGCCATAGCTCGACGATCAACCGGCTTCTATCACCCTGTATCACCCTGGGGCCACCGAGCGCGGTCATCCGATACCTTGGGACATGGAAAATCGGGGCGGCCGGATTTGAACCGGCGACCACTCGCACCCCAAGCGAGTGCGCTACCAGGCTGCGCCACGCCCCGTAAGCGTTCGGCCCCTGCTACCACGCACACCGCAGGCTTTCAAGGAAGCGTCCGCCGCACGCTCACCAGCTGCCCGACACCGTCCGAACTCAGCCGAATGGTATGGCGGCGCTTATCAAGCGCCACCAAGTTCAAGTCCCAAAGTTGCGCGATAACCTGAGCCAGCTCGCTGCGATTGGTCCGAATCGTACGCGGGAGCTCAGCTAGACTTACGTCGCACTCGTCCCCCCACAGGTAGTAACCCTTGGCCAGCAGTCGCAAAAGCGAGAACGCAACTTCCGATCCGCTGCGTTGCCGTTCTGCATCATCACGGACGCTCGATTCCATGCAGCAGGCAGTCAGCAACGGTTGTGCCAGCGAATCTTGTCGGTGCAGCGGTCGGACGGCCAGGCGGCGCACGAATTTGATCGTTCGTCGCCAAAAAGCGGACAGAGCGTGTCCTTCCGGTGAGCATGCATAGCTCGATTTTTCCGGGGCGATCGGTTGCGACCGGGCCACCGAGACGGAGCGACGGATCAGCGGGGTGGGAACCGGCTGCGCCGCCACCGGTCAGC
>JACQVA010000089.1 GCA_016210005.1 Deltaproteobacteria bacterium
GACGCCGTTTCGGTGGACCTTCACCCGGCAGGACCTCGCCAGTCTGCTGGAAAAACTCCACGCGAAGGAGTGTCCCCTTGCCAAAGCTGCGTGATTGCATGATCAAAATACGTCACCGTAATTGCGAGATGGAGTACTTAGGTGGCTGGTCGGTGTGGCTTCTCATTCTCATAGGCAATCTCGGCGCAGCTCCGCGGCAACGCGCAACCACCGTCACAGAAATCTGCCCGGGGAGCTTTCCCGACGCCTGTGAGGTGTCCGGGCCCGTGCTCATTGCCAGCGGCGCAGAGCTCGATCTCGCAGGCCGGCTGCTGCGGCTCTCGCCCGTCGCTTCCCTAGATGCCGAGAACGGTGGGAGTTTTTCGATCGTCCAGGCCGCCGGCATCACCTTGGAAAAGGGCGCCGAGATCACGGCCATCGGGCGCGGCATGGACGCTGGAACGTTGACAATCACAAGCACCGGACCGTGCTTGCTCGCCGGCAAGATACTGGCAAGTACGGCGCGCATAGGCGGGGTGGCCGGCGCCGGCGGCAGCGTGTCGCTCACGTGCAACGGTATCAGTCTGGGCGCAGCCGGCGCTGTCGAAGCCAACGGCGCCGGCGGACGCGGCGGCCAAATCACGCTCGATGCCGGTAACGGCTCGCTGACGTCGCTGAAGGGGGCACGAATCCGAGCCAACGGCACCGGCAACCGTGGCGGCGATCTGACTATAGCCAGTACCGCCAGCTGCACCGTCGCGGCCACGGTGCAGCTAAGTGCGTTCATCACCAACACCGTCGGTGGCGCCGGCGGCTCGGCCGACATCATCTGCAACGGCATAACGCTGGCAGAGGGCGCCAGCATTGATGCCAACGCGGCCGGCTACTCCGCGGACTCCTCGAACGCCGGCGGTTACATCGTTCTCAACGCCCAGAGCGCTCCGCTCGTTGTCGAAAGGGGCGTCAAACTGGGGGCTAACGGCGTGGCCGCACCGGGCGGCGCGATCGAGGTCAGCAGCCTAGGTACTTGCCTGTGGTCCGGAAAGGCGAGTGTTAACTCGATTGCAAACAGCGGCTTGGCCGGCAACGGCGGCAGCTTCACGGTCACCTGCGACAGCATCACGGTCGACCGCGGCGGGGCAGAGGCCATCGGCGGCGGCCCAGTGGGCGCGGGAGGGGCAGTTACACTTTTCGCCACCGGCACCTCCGAGCTCCTGCGAATCGACAAGGGGGTCACGCTCAAAGCCACCGGTGTCGCTGTTCGCGGCGGGACGATCGCGCTGAGCAGCCCCGGCGGCTGCGAGGTGGGGGCTCGGTTGCAGGCCGACGGCAAGGAGATCTATCGCTCGGGACAACCGCCGTTCGGCGACGGCGGCGGCACGGTCAGTCTGGCGTGCGCCGGCTACCTGAATCTCCTGCCCGGGGCGAGCATCAGTGCCAACGCCAGCCGCTCGGCCGCAGCCGGGGAGATCACGCTGACTGCCGGGTCGGACATTTACGTGGCCAAAGGAACGGGAATCCTTGCCAGTGCCAAAGACGGTGTCGGCGGTCACGTCTCGGCCGTGGCCGGGGGCAATTGCTGGCTGGCCGGCACGATCGAGTCCCGCGGCCTCGGAACCGCGGCGCGCGGCGGTGAGATCACCCTCAGCTGTGCTGGCGACCTCTTTCTCAGCCGCGACGGCGACCTCGACGCCGGCGCGGCCACAACCGGCATAACTGGCTTTGTCGCCATACAGGCCGGTGGCGGCGTACAACTGGAGAAAGGGGCGCAGGTAGAAAACCCCGGCACCAGCCTCGCCGGCGCTAACGCCATAGACGTTGCCGCAGCCGGCAGCTGTACGATCGGCGGCAAGTTTCAATCCGACAGCGCAGGCGCACCGGGGGCCCCCATCCAGATCAGTTGCGGTAACATCACGATCGAGAACAGCGCCCTGCTGCAAGCCAATGGGCTCGGCTCGGACGCCGGCCAGGTGCGCCTTGTCGCTTCCGCAACCGCACCGGCGTCAAGCTGTACCATCGACGGCAAAATCCGTGTTAATGCCTCCTCGACCACCGACCGCTCCACCACTCCCCCAACAGTCTGGCGCGGCCGGGCCGGCGAGGTGCACGTCATCTGTGGCAGCGACATTAACGTCGGCGAAAGCGCAACCATCGATGCGATTGGCTCGGGCACGGACAGCGCCGGGGGCATCATCCAACTCATGGCCGCGACCGGCCCGGCGGTGTTGAATGGTAAGCTCAAAGCCCGCGCTGTCGGCAGCGCCGGCCAGATCAGCGTTACCGGCGTGGGTATAGTGACCACTGGCAAGAGCTCCCTGGAGGTCGGGGGGCGCACCGCGGGCAACGTGTTCCTGCGCTCGCTGTTCGATGGTCAGGCCAAGGGCGATGTGATGATCGGCAAGGCCGTCAGCGCCCGTGGCTCCGGTAGCGCCGACAACCGCGGCGGAGTCATCCTGGTCGAGGCGTGTACCGTGATCGTCGAGCCCGATGGCTACTTGCGTAGCGACGGCAAACTGGGCGGGTCGAATGAGCTGACGGCCCATGCCAAGCTCTGGGTGAAGGGAAAGCTCTCAGCGGTCTCGTCTGTCGCCACTAACCCGCCGGGCCAGAACCGGCTCGAGTATCGCGATGAACTGGTAGTCGAGGACCAAAACGGCATCAACCCAGCGCCACTGCGCGTGGTCAATCCCGAGCTGCAACCGTGTCTGCCTCTACCCTAAGCACCCGAAGCGCGCTGGGTCGCCGCCAGCTGGTGGTGGCGAGCAGCCTGCTGCCGAGCTTGTCGCTCGGTAGGTTTCTTGTTGACAAAGCCGGCGGCACCGTTGCATACGAGATGAAAGCACAGGCAGATGACGAGAGGGGCTCCGATGCATAACGGCATTGTTCGCCAACTACTACTATCCACACTGCTGATCACCGCTGGTAGCCGCACGGCACACGCCGCAGCCCTGCCCGCCACCACGATCAACGACCTGTGCCTTCCGAGTGCGAATCCGTGCGTAGTCACTGGCAAATTCGTCGTGCCGAGCACGGGGGACTTCGACCTCAACGGGCGGGCTTTCCGACTCGACCCCGGTGCGGCCATCGACGCCGCCAGCGGTGTGTCGTTCACCATCAGGCGAGCCAGTTCGCTGACGGTGGAGAAAGGCGCCCAGCTGTCCGCCCCCGGTCGCGCCACCAACGCCGGTGGGATCACGATCGAGAGCACAGGTGGCTGCACTTTAGACGGCAAGCTGCTCGCCAATGCTACGCGCGTTAACGGCATCGGCGGCACCGGCGGTACGCTCTCGGCGAGCTGTGTCGGCGGTATATCTCTGGGCAGCGGCAGCTCGCTGGAAGCCAACGGCGCCAGCGGCAGCGGCGGCTCGATCACCCTGGCCGGCGGCTCCGGCCCTCTGGCGATGACCAAGGGGGCAAAGATCAAAGCGAACGGCAACGGCGCCCGCGGCGGTACGCTGACGATAACGAGCAACGCCGGCTGCAGCCTCCCCGCAATCCAGCTGAACGCGGGTAAGCAAGCCGGTGTTGGCGGTAGCGGCGGCAGCGCGACGGTGACCTGTCGCGGCATAAGCGTACCGGACGGCGGCCTCATCGATGCCAACGCTGCCGGCGATGGCCTCGATGGTGGTACGATCGCCTTGTATGGTTTGAACGGAGCGGTCAGCATCGTCAAGAGCGCCAAGCTGAAAGCCGCCGGTAGCGGAGCCAGCGGAGGGAACATCAGCCTCGCCACGACCGGCTCGTGCACCATCTCGGGCAAGCTACTTGCAACCGCCACCAAGGTCGGGGTGCTGGCGGGTTCCGGCGGATCAGTTACCGTCTCGTGCAACGGTATTCTCTTCGACAAAGGCAGCGCTGAAGCTGTCGGCACAGCACCCGACGGCGTTGGCGGCTTGATTCAGCTGACCTCCATCGGCGCGGCTGGATCAATGAGAATCGATCGCGGGGTGAGTTTGAAGGCCAGCGGCACGGGCACCAACGGCGGCGATGTAATCCTCACCGCCACGCAGCAGATCGACTTCGGCGCCAAGATCGAGGCGGACGGCAAGAACTACGTCGAGTTCGGCTTCCCGGTCGGCGGCGTCGGCGGCACGGTCGATATCACCACTGCTGCCTCACTCAACTTGCTTCCCGGCGCCGCTATCACTGCCACTGGGGGCGCCTATGCCACGGGCGGGTTCATTTCACTAACCGCTGCAACCACCGCAGACCTCGATGCGGGCACGTCGGTTGTGACCAACGCCAAAGATGGCGCTGGGGGCGTGAACACACTGGAGGCACAAAGCTGCACTATCGAGGGCAAGTTTGAAGCGCGTGGCACCGGCAGCTTCGGAGTTGGGGGTGCCGTCAGCTTGTTTTGCCCTGATGGCATGGTTTTCCTCAAAGGCGGTAAGATCGACGCCGGCGGCCATAAGACCGCCGGCGGTGGAACCGTCACGCTGGCAGCGTCTAGCGGCGCCATCGGCCTCTACGAAGGCTCCAGCATCCGCAACGACGGCCCTGGGCCCGGTGATTCCAGCGCCGCGATCGAGTTCAGCGCCGCTGGAGCTTGCACTATCGCCGGCAAACTCCAAGGCGACGCCGAAGGCCTACCTGCCGGTGGGATAGGATTCACCTGTGGCAGCTTCGCCTTGGAGAAACCCGGACGAATTCAGGCCACGGGCAAGGCAGCGACGGCCGGCAACCTGCTCGTTGACGCCACCCAAGGATCACCCGGCACCTGCACTATCGACGGCAAGGTCAAGCTGACCTCTTCGTCGACCACAACCCCGCCGGCCGCAGGTGAAGGCGGGGAGGTCGCCATCAGCTGCAACGCGGCTTTGACCACGAACACCGGCTCGGCCATCGACACCAGCGCAGGGGGCAACGATAGCTCCGGCGGCGCCATCACGCTTTCGGCCGACAGCCAGCCGGTCACGCTCAGCGGGCAATTACTCGCCAAAGGCAAGACCACCGGCGGCGCCATCACCGCGACCGGCTTCGGCGTAACCACCACCCCCACCAGCCAACTCGACGTCAGCGCCGCCAACGGTGGCTCGGTTACGCTACGCTCGGAGCTGGAGGATGCGGTGCGCGGCGATATCACGGTTGGTAAGAGCATCAGCGCCAAGGGCGCGGTTGACGCGGGCACTATCCAGATCTCCGGCTGCGACGTGCTCGTCGATAGCGACGGCTCCCTACTCGCGGACGGACCGAATGGGAACAACCTGGTTGTCTCCCACAAACAGCTGACGGTTAACGGGAAGGTCTCGGCGGTCTCCTCGGTCAGCCCGGGAACAAATTCGTTCCAGTACCGCAGCGGCTACCCGCCCCTCGGCGTTACCGCAAGCAACGTCAAGCCGGCGCCGGTTCTGAGCACCATCCCCCCGGCGCAGCTGAGCCCCTGCCTGCCGTAGCTGCCGGAGGCGGCCCAAAGCACCGGCGACACCGGCCCACGGCCGAACATCTGGCCGCAGTTGGGGCGGGCTATTGCCGCCGCGCTCCAGCCTTGCCGTTGTCAGCAAACACGCCGCTGCGCACTACCGCCGCGGCTTCTGTGATCAGCTCGGCCGTCACCTCCGCTGCCTGCGCGCGAGCGTTTGCACCGCCGCAGCTGCCGGCGTAGGGGATAGGCGGTAAGAGGAGGAGAGAACATGAGTCGCAGGCATACCCAGTGGCTACCGCTCATGATCCTAGTCGGGCTGACTGCCGGCACTACAGTGGTTGCCGAGGAGAAGACGGACGAGCGCAAACGCACGATTGCTGTAACCGGCCAAGCGGAGGTGCAGGCCCCACCGGACCGCCTCACCGTCTCCTTTGCAGTCGAAACTACGGCCGCGCGTGCTACCGACGCCGCGGCCGAAAACGCCAAGCGCAGCAGCGCCGTCGCCGCGGCACTCAAGGCGCAGATCGCGGCCGGTGACAGCGTCAGCTCCACCCGCTACTCGCTCGATCCGCGCTACGACACCGCGCGCCCCGGGGAAAGCCGCGAGCCACGCATCACCGGCTACGTCGCCCGCAACGAGGTCCAAGTGGAAAGCCGCAAGATCGATAGCGCCGGGGCGCTCATCGACGCCGCCATCGCCGCCGGCGCCAACCGTATCAGTGGGCTGCAGTTCTCGCTCTCGCAGCGGGCCGAAGTACTGCGCGGCGCCATCGAAAAGGCCGGCGCCGATGCACAAGCCCAGGCCGAAAGCGTCGCCAAAGGACTCGGCGTCCGCCTGAAGGGCGTGTTGTCGGCGAGCACCAGCACCGCACCGATGCCGATGTCCCGCCGATTTGAGGGTATGGCCATGGCCGCCGAAGTCCGCGCGCCGACACCGATCGAACCCGGCGAGATGACGGTGTCAGCCAACCTGCACGTCACCTACGAGATTGAGTGACCGGCACCTAGCTGCCGTTGCCCTGGCCCAGGCTCTTGCGCAGCACGTTGACTCGGTTACGCGTTGACAGCAGCTGCTGGCGGAAGGCCTCGGCCTGGCGTGCGGTTTCCGCAAAGCGCTCGCCATCGGCGGCTTGCATCAGACTTGCCGCATCGCCACCGAGCCGCTGCATGCGCTCATCCAAGTCGTGCAGTACGCGCAGCAGCGCCGGAAGCTTCTCCGGCGTCAGGCCTTGGCCGTCATGCGGCATCTGCTCCTGAAGCGTGCGATTGAGCTGCATCGCCTCATCCTTGAGTGACTCGAAGCGCACCAGCAAGGCCCGCAACAACTCGGCTCGCCGGTTGATCTCTTCCGCCCGCACGCGGACCAGGTTGGCCTGGGCTAGCTGCCGTTCCTGCGCAGCCGTGATGGCGGCATTCAAGGCTTGGACGTGAGCACCGAGGCGTTCTTCGCAGGCGAACAGCTCTTGCAGCCGCTCGGCCGATTGCTTGAGCTGTTTCTCGGAGTCGAGCCGCCCGTGCTCGATGGCCGTGGTCAGACTCTCGAACCGGCGCAACTCGCCTTCGAGCGCTTCGGCCGCCGCCCGCAGCCCCGGCGGTTGCGCGTTGCCGTTGTCGTTGGCCACGTCCCTCCCGTGCCACCGTTAGCGGCAGAAGTCCAGGGGAATCTCGACCGGCGGCGGCGCGGCAATGTGTGACCACACCACACATGCTGTCACTGCAGCAGCCGTCTAGAGCGACGGCACGCCGTTGGCCTCGATCTCGGCGAGGGCGGCCTTGAGAAACGCCAGCATGCGATCGAGCGCCCCCGGCTGGAGCCGCTGGCGCGTGTCGGCACGAGAGTGCAGCTGGCGCACGTATGATTCGCCTTCACGATGGCTGGCGAGCGTAACACTAGGAATGCCGGCGGCCATGAAACTACGTGCGTCAGTGGTCACCGGCTGCACGTCCGGCTCGATCCCGCCACCGTGATTGCCACGGCGGGCGGCGCGGTCGAGCACACGCACCAACGCGGTTGCGGCCTCGTAGCGACGCAGCGGCGAGCGATCGGCGGTGAAGTAACTCAGCACCCGGCCGCCCCCCCACAGCTCGCCGTTGATCACGTATAGCGGCCGCGGTGGTAACAACGGCAAACGCTCCCGCACAAAGGCAGCCGAGCCCTGCAGGTTCACCTCTTCACCGGCAAAGAGCACGATCATCACTTCGGTGCGTGCCAGCTGCGGTTCACCAGCGGCCAGGCTCTCGGCCAACTTCACCAGGGTCGCCACCGCCGCCCCGTCATCGAGCGCGCCCGGGCTGCGCTCCGCAACCAAGGCCCCGCCGCTCATGGCGAGAGCGAAACCGGCGAAGTACAGCGGCACGATGACGGACCAGCCGCGCACGTGGCCTTCTGCTCGACCACGCCAACGCCGCCACCGGCCGGTGAGCGGAAAAGCCACTGCCAGCATCGCCATCGGCACGATCAGGAACTGGATCGGAGCGCGCTGATAGTGATCGAGCAAGTCGGTCTTGGTATCGTAGTGTGCGCTCAAGATCACGGTGCGCTCGGGATCGGTTACCGGAAAGCTCGCTACCACGTTGGCCTCGGGCAACTCTCCGAGACGGCTAAAGAGGGGGAGCCGCCCCTCGTAATCAAGCAGGAGATACGTCGGCAGCAGCAGCGCCAGCCCCAGCGCCCAGCCCCAGCGCCGCCGCCACATCAGCGCCGAGTACGCCAGCGCCAGAGTCAGACACACCACTCCGGCCACCCGCCCGGAGTATGGCCGGCAGGTGAAAGTGTGGAGCGTCACGTCCGCGCCAGTGGCTCGCAACGTCTTGTCGAGGTACTCGGCCGCCTGCGCCAATGCCACGCTGCCGTTCTCTCTCGCGCCGCCCAGCCCATCGAGAATCTCGTCGAACGTCATGCCCACTCCGATACCGCGCGCGGGGCTTACCAGGTTTTGTGCGGTGACAGAAGTGCACGCCAGCACTCCGGCACTCAGACTGACCGAGGCGCACTTGCCGCAACCGCCGCCGCGGCGCATGCTGGATTGAGCGAGGTAAGGCGATGGTAGCGATTAGGATTGCGCGCGCGTGGGAGTTGCCCGAACGGGTGGCGACGCCCGAGCCGGTATTCCTCGACCGCCGGCAGTTCCTGAAAACGGCCGGCGCGACCTCACTCGCGCTGCTCGGGGCCTGTGCCGGCAACGGCGAGAGCACCGCCGGCCCACCAGCCTCCGCCCCTCAATCCGCCAGCACCGCCATCACCGGCTTGTTCCCGGCGGCGCGCAACTCGCGCTTTTCCCTCGATCGCCCGCTCACCGACGAGCATGCCGCCGGCCACTACAACAACTTCTACGAGTTCACCCCAGACAAGGACGTCTACAAGTTCACCGGCAACTTCCACCCCTGGCCGTGGCAGATCGAAGCCACCGGCCTGGTCGAGAAGGAGCAGAGATGGGACGTGGCGCAGCTCGCCCGCGCGCTGCCGCTCGAAGAACGCCTCTATCGCCACCGCTGCGTCGAGGCCTGGGCCATGGCGATTCCCTGGACGGGCTTCGCGCTCAAAGCCCTGATCGAGAAGGCCAAGCCTCTATCGTCGGCCAAGTACATCCGCTTCGTCAGCTTCTTGCGACCCGAGCAGGCGCCCGGGCAATTGTTGCGCGACTATCCCTGGCCATACTACGAGGGCCTTTCGCTGGCCGAGGCCACCAATGAGTTGGCGTTCGCAGCGCTCGGCGCTTATGGCCACGAACTGCCGGCGCAGCACGGCGCGCCCTTGCGCCTGGCGATCCCGTGGAAGTACGGCTACAAGAGCCCGAAGTCGATAGTGCGCATCGAGTTCGTGGCTGCGCCCCCGCGCACGTTCTGGAACGACCTGGCACCGCAGGAGTACAGCTTCGAGTCCAACGTCAACCCCGCGGTACCCCATCCCCGCTGGTCACAAGCCAGCGAGCGCATGCTGGGCACCGGCGAGCGCCGGCCGACGCAGCTGTACAACGGTTACGCCGAGTTCGTTGCTCATTTGTATCGGCCGGCCTGAGCTTTACAGCCGGGCGCCCTCTTCGCTCATCTCGCTGCAAGGCTGCGGCCAGGGATAACTGACCGCGCCCGTCCAGCGATCGAGTACCCCCTCCGAATCCGAACCCGCCAGAATCGGTGTGTAGCGAAACCCGGCAGCAATCATCGCCGCCGCGAGCACAATGGCAAGAGCCAGCAGCAGTTCGCGCATGGCCGTTGTCACTACCACGCTGCCGTGCCCCCGTCACCCGCCGGGGCGAGCGGGGCGCAGGTCTTCGAGGCCGACACGGGCGATGGCGAGCGCGACTACGCCCTGTGCCACCAGGGTTGTGAGTTGAATGCCGTTCAGCACCAGCCCATAGGCAAGGGCGTCAGCCCGGGGCACACCGAACAACCCGAGCGCCAAGATGCAGGCGTATTGATAGGTACCAATCATGCCCGGGGCTTGCGGCAGCGCGGTACCGAAACCGATGAAGATGAAGACAATCAGCGCGGCGCTGAAGGGCAGCGCGAAGCCGAAGGCGTGGATCAATACGTAGCTGGAAAGAATCGGCATGAACCAAAGCGCGATCGACACGGCCAAGACGCCGGCCAGCAGGCCGCGATCGGGCAAGATGCGCATGCCGTCGACCACCGCGCGCACCACCCGCAGCAAGCGCGTTCCCGCCCGCGCGGGCAAGTAGCGCACCACCCGGCGTGCGAAGAAGGCCTCGCCGCTGAAGTACAACACCAGCACCAGCACGACCAGCACGGCGGCACCGGCAGCGGGAAACAACGCGCCGCGGCGCACCCACGCCGGCAGGTTGGCCGCCGACAGCAGCCCCAGCAGGATGTAGAAGAGGATCACCAGCGAATCCATGGTCTTCTCCACCACCAGATTGCCGACGACGTTGGCGAAGCTGATGGCGGTGCGCCGCGACAGCAGCCACGGGCGCACGACTTCACCCAAGCGCGCGGGCAGCACGTTGATCGCCATGTAGGCGATGCAGGTGACCAGCCAGACCTGCCCCAGCCCGATGTGGCTAAGCGGCCGCAGCTCCAGCTGCCAGCGCCAGGCGCGCAACACTTGCAGCACCAAGCTAATGGCCACTGCCGGCACCAACCAGCGCACGTCGAAGCGCTGAAACGCCGCGCCCAGCTCCGCCAGCGGCACGGTGCGAAACGCCAGGTAGAGAAACAGCCCGCTCAACAGCAAGCTGATGCTCACGTTGCGTACGGTCTGCTTTTGCATCACACCTCGCCTCGGTTAGCTTTCAACCCGGCCCGCGCGCTCGCGCACACGCTGCCGTCCAGTACCGGCGCCGTTCTCAGCCGGTGAAGTTCCAGCGCGCCATGGTGACCAGGTCCTTGAGGCTCGTGCCCAGGTGACGCACCACCGAGGGCTCGAAGCCGCTGTGCATCATGCAATTCCGGCAGCGCTGGTCTTCGCGCTTCTCCCAGTAGTCCCAGTCCACCCCGTTCCAAAACTCCTCGAAGGTATTGAAGTGCTGCTGCTCGATGAGGTAGCAGGGCGCCTTCCAGCCCTTGGGGGTGCGCGTCGGGTTGCCCCAAGGCGTGCAGGGATAATCGCGCAGGCCAGCGGCGAACTCCAGAAACAACGGCGTCGAGTGCAGCCGGTAGCGCCGCGACAGTTCCAAGACACGGCTGAACTTCCGGTGAATCTCGTCGCGGATGAGGAAGTGGTTCCCCTTGATCGGCGCGTAGTGATAGCCCGGAGCCAGCACCATCCCATCGACGCCGAGGCCGTCGAGCAACGCCAGCAGCTGCTCGACTTCCGCCATCTCGGTCTGGCGATAGATGGTGGTGTTGGTGCTCACCTGGTAGCCGAGGCTCTTGGACAGCTTGATCATCTCGATCGCCTTATCGAAAGTGCCGGGGCGGTTGACCACTGCGTCGTGGGTGGCCTGCATGCCGTCGAGGTGCACATTGATGCTCAAGCGCCGGTGCGGCGTGCCCTTACTGAGAAAGCGCTCGAGCAGCGTACCGTTGGTGCACAAATAGACCTGCCGCTTGCGCCCGACGACGGCGTCGATCAGTTCGGGCAGCTCCGGATATATCGTCGGTTCACCGCCGCAGATAGAAACCACCGGAGCGCCCGACTCGTCGACCGCGCGCAAGCACTCGGCCAGCGGCAAGCGATCCTTGAGGTCGCCGTTGTATCGCTCCGGCGAGCAGCCAATGCAGGCTAAGTTGCAGGTATGCAGCGGCTCCAGCATCAGCACATACGGATAGCGCTGGCGACCGCGCCACCAGTTCTTGAGCTGCCACTGCATCATGTCGGTCATGAGGTGGACTGGGAATCGCATACTTCGCATCCGCCGCTGGCCGCCGGGCTCGACGCCGAACTCGCGGGCCGCCATCACGGGCGCGCTTGCGCCCCGCTGGCCCAAGAGCGGCGCCGGCTACAGCGACAGCTCGCCGCCAGCCCCGGCGCTCAACTCGCGGGTCATGATGATCGCGTCGTCCCCGCGCCCGTAGTAGTTCCGCCGCACGCCCTTTTCGGCGAAGCCCAGCTTGCGATACAGGCGCAGCGCGGCCGCATTGTGGCGGCGCACCTCCAGCGTCACCAACCGCGCGCCGGCCGTCCGTGCCTCGTGGATGATCGTCTCGACCAGCAACCGTCCGAAACCGCGCCCGCGGTAATCGGGATGGACGGCGACGTTCAAGATGTGCACTTCCTCGGCAACCAGCCAGCGGCAAATGTAGCCGAGAGCGGCCGGCGATCCGTTGCAGGAGCGCAACAGCAAGGTGCGTGAAAACGGCAGTTTCAACTCATGCAAGAACAGGCCCGCCGTCCACGGCTGCGGGAACGATTGCCGCTCGATCTCCAGCACCTGCGGGAGATCCTCGGCTTGCATCGGATCGACGCGCAGCTCCATCGGTTACGCTACCATCGGATCAGAGCCGCAGCCCAGGTGAAGCCGGCACCGAAGGCGGCCAGGCAGATCAACGCGCCCTCCCGCACCCGGCCCGCCTCGATGGCCTCGGACAAGGCGATTGGAATCGAGGCCGCCGTGGTGTTGCCGTAGCGCTCGATGTTGGTGAATAACTTTTCTTCTGGTAATCCTAGACCCATGGCTACCATCTGGCTGATGCGCTGATTGGCTTGATGAGGGATGAGCAGATCGATGTCAGCAGTCGTCAGCCCGTTGGCGGCGAGGGCTTCGTGGATGACTTCGGGGAAGCGGGTAACCGCCTGGCGAAAGACCTCGCGGCCGCGCATCTTCGGAAACACGCGGGCATCGACAATCATCTCCTCGCTCAGCCGCGGGCGGCTACGGCTGCCCGGGCACTCCAGCCACAGCATCTCGGCAAAGCGCCCCTCGGCGTGCAGGTGGGTCGAGAGAATGCCGCGCTGCCGATCGGGCGACGGCCCGATAACCAGCGCGCCGGCGCCGTCGCCGAAGATCACGCCGACCTCGCGCCCGCGCGTAGTCAAGTCCAAGCCGGTCGAGTGGATTTCGGCGCCGACCACCAGCGCATACTCACACGCGCCGGTCTTTACATAAGCGTCGGCAATCGCCAGGCTGTAGATCAAACCCGAGCACTGGTTGCGCACGTCGAAGGCCGGCATGCCCGACATGCCCAGGCGCGCCTGCAGCACACACGCCGATGCCGGCATGTCGTAGTCCGGGCTCAAGGTGGCGAAGATCACGCAGCCGACGTCCTGCGGCCGGATGCCCGCTCGCTCGAGGGCCTCGGCCGCGGCGCGCGCGCCCAGGTCAGCCGCGCCGGTGTCGCCGTCACTGTAGTGGCGTTGCTTGATCCCGGTGCGCTGCTGAATCCACTCGTCCGAGGTCTCCATGCGCCCGGCCAGGTCGTCATTGGTCACCACCTTGTCCGGCACGCAGCGAGCGACGCTAACAATGCGTGAGTTGCGCAACGCTGGGCTCATAGCTGTACCACCGCCGCGCCCCAGGTAAAGCCGGCACCGCAAGCGGCCAAGCAGACACGGGCGCCCGCACCCACCTCAGCCGCGGCCATCGCCGCGCTCAGGCTCGCGGGTATGGAAGCAGCCATCAGATGGCCGGCGTTGTGCGTCGTGCAGTTGGTCGTCTTGGCAGCGATGCCAAGTTGGTCAGAAACCTGATCGGCTACGTCGGCAAAGACGTGGCTGACGAAGAAGCGATCGATACGACTGCGCGCCACGCCCGCCACCGCCAGCGCTTCATCGATCACCGCCGGCAGGGTAGCGAGGCCGAAGCGGCGCACCGCCGCGAAATCCAGCGCGGGAAAATGGCGGCCGGCCTGAAAGTCCGCCACCGTCACTCGCGTCGGATGCCGGCGGCTGCTCGGGTACTCGCACCAGAAGCGGTCGTACTGGCGCCCATCGCTATGGACCACGATCGCGAGCGCCCCCGCGCCGGCAGCACCCGGCCCCACCAGCGCGGCGGCGGCGCCGTCGCCGAACAACGACGCCACCGGCAAGCCGCCGGCGGAGTAATCGAGCCCCGGCGACAGCACTTCGGCTCCCACCAGTAGCACCCGGCGATAGCTGCCGGCACGGATGAACTTGTCGGCCACCGACAGGCCGAAGAGAAAGCCGGCGCATTGCGCGCGAACGTCCAAGGCGCCAACCGTATTGCACGCCAGCTTGTGCTGCAGGTAGCAAGCGGCACCCGGAAATGTCACATCGGGTGTGGCAGTGGCAAACACAATGAAATCGACGCCGCCGGCCGCAACTCCCGCCTGAGCGAGCGCGTGCTCGGCCGCCGGCAGCGCCAAGTCGGAGCTGCCGCCGCTTGCAGCAATCGGCCGGCGGCCCGCCGCCGTCTCGACCAGCGGCGGTAGGTTATGCCCCAGCCCCAAGAGGGCGCTGCCCATTTGACTACTGCTTCACCATCACCACTTCGAGCGTCTTGTCGACGAAGCGGTGCTTGAAGCCGCTCACCGGAGCCGGCAACTTTATGTGAGTGGTGAAATTGGGCGGGAAAGCCGGCGAGACGGCGGCCACCTTGCGTACGTTGGGATCTTCCACCCGGCCTTTGATCACGAAGAAGCCGTTCTCCAAGCCTAACTCGTAGTCGTAATCCGGCATTTCGTCGGGGATGCCCATCTCGTCCTTGACTGCCGAGTGCGGCACCCGGCGCGGAAACTCCAGCCGCAACAAGAAGCCCCGGCCTTGCTCCTTGAGCGTATAGACTTCGCCGTAACGGCGTTCGCGTTCGAGCTTGTCCTCGAACTCGCCGCCATGGAAACCGTCGACGGCCACCGTCCCTGTCTCGGTCGAGCGCCGCAGCAAACCGGTCAACGGCGCGAACAGCGCCGCCAGCGGCAGGGAGTAGGTCGCACCGCGGTAGGTCACCCGATCCAGCGGCACAGCGCCGAACACCGCCTCGCGCAAGCGCAGCATCGTCTCGATCATGGCGATGGTAAAACCCAACACGATCAGCCCGGTCAGCTGCGTGGTGAACGCGTCGCGCCCGAGCGCCACCGCCCCGACCGTCGCCGCAATGGCCGGATAGATCAGCATGTTCTGTAGGATATTCAGGCCGGTGGCACCGGCCGCGGTGAAGAAGCGCCGGTCGCCCACCGCTTCTTCGATGGCTCGCTTCTGACCCGGCGGCAAGCCTCCAACCAACGGCTGAGCCAAGGCCACGCCCCACTTGAGCAGCGCCGATCCACCGCCGGTGGGAACAACCAGCACGGCCGCGGCATCCTCGAAACTCCCGGCGAGTTCGCCCGGAAAGGTCTTGGGCGCGCGCGGGCCTTTGGCTGCCTTCGGCGGCGCCACGGCTTTCTCGACTCGGCCGCCCGCCGGCGCCGCCGCCTTTGGTGCCGCCGCGGGCTTTGGTGCCGCCGCAGGCTCGGACTTCGCCGCCGCCTGCGGCGGAGCTGCTGCCGGTACCGGTGCCGCCGCCGCCGGCGGCGCCTCGGCGGTTGCCCCCTCCGCTTTTGTAAACCGCGATGGGTAGCCTGGGGGGAAATCCTTGTCGGGGTGGAGCTGCTTGGCCCGCTCGATCAGCACCGCGTCGGTCTCCGGCCGCTGCGGATCGGGCACGCAACAGTCCACCGGACAGACGGCAGCACAGGCTTCGTGGTCGAAGAAGCCGACACACTCCGTACACTTATCGGGGACGATAAAGAACGTATCCTGGGTGATCGCCGGATGCTTGGCGCCGTTGAATTCCCACTCGGCCCCGCCCTGATAAATCGCCGTATTAGGGCACTCCGGCTCGCATGCGCCGCAGTTGATACATTCGGAAGTGATAACCGTCGCCATATACCTCTCTCTTTCAGGGAAACCCGTGCCGGGCAGGCTTTAGCGTGTTTTCTACGGGGTTTCAACGAAGCGACCGCCGTTCTCCAGAGCCACGGCAAAGTCGCTGACAGGGCCGCGATACGCTGCCAGGAGAAGGCGGCTAGTCGGCCAACTAGCGCAGACGCGACGGGTCAGGACTACGGTGACCTTGCCGTTACTGCCTGCGACCGGGACGGTGTTGCCGCCCCCGTACCCAAGCCTCGGTCGCGGCCGCCCACAGCAGCACTGCGATGGCGGCGCAGGCCATGCGTGGGCAAGATGCGCGGCAAGCCCTCGCGGCCCCGGTGTGCTTGATTGCTTGCCGGCTCATGCTTTCGCCTCTTGCTGCCCCGATTGCCGGGGCCGGTTCAAGCCGATGCCGGGGCAGCCTCTGGCATCCCGAGCGCGCCTCCAGTATGGGTGAGCGGCCCGCGCGCCGCAGCTTGCGCCTTGGGCCACATAACTCAGCAGGGAGGATGCAGCATGAAGATTGAAGGCAGTGTCGCGATCGTAACCGGCGGCGCTTCGGGCCTGGGTGAGGCCACGGTGCGCACGCTGGTCGCCAATGGCGGGCGCGTGGCGATCATGGATCGCCCTCAATCCACCGGCGCGCAGCTCGCCGCCGAGCTGGGCAAGAGCGTCATCTTCGCCGCGGCCGATGTGACCAGCGCCGCCGAAGTCAGCGCGGCGCTAGAGAAGACCCTCGCCGCGTTCGGGACAATCCACATCACCATAAACTGCGCCGGTACCGGGGCGGCGATGAAGACCGTCAGCAAGTCGGGGCCGATGCCGCTGGAGGTCTTCAGCAAGGTGATCGAAATCAACCTGATCGGCACCTTCAATGTACTGCGGCTGGCAGCGGTGCAAATGGCCAAGAACCAGCCCAACGACGAAGGCGAGCGCGGCGTGATCATCAACACCGCTTCGGTGGCCGCCTTCGACGGGCAGATCGGCCAGGCCGCATACTCGGCCTCGAAGGGCGGCGTGGTCGGCATGACGCTGCCGATCGCACGCGATCTGGCTTCAGTCGGAATCCGTTGCGTCACCATCGCCCCGGGCACCTTCGATACGCCGATGCTGGCGATGCTGCCGGAGCCGGCCCGCCAGGCGCTGGCGGCGCAGATTCCGTTCCCGTCGCGCCTCGGCCGCCCGGCCGAGTTCGCCGCCTTGGCGCGCCACATCGTCGAGAACGCGATGATCAACGGCGAGACCATCCGGCTCGACGGCGCGCTGCGCATGCCGCCGCGCTAGCCGGTGAAAGCATCGGCTGCGGGCGTACCGCCCGCGCCCGCCCGCGGCGCGTTTGACAGCGGGGTATTGCGGGGGCACGGTGGCCGGCGTCATGCGCCCTGAAGCCGATCCGGACAGCGCGGCCTTGCTGAGCTTGCTCGAACAGCGTGCTCCGCGCCCGTTGTCGATTCAAGAGCTGGCGCGCTTACTCGAACTCGAGCGCTACGACCGCAAGCGGCTACGGCTGGCGCTCGAAGCGGCAGTCGCCAACAACACGCTGCGCCGCATCGGTAAGACCCGCTATCAGTGGATTCGCCAGTTCGAGCGCTCGCCCCAAGCACCACGCCCGCGGGGAGCCACAGGAGTGGATTGCGCGCGGCCTACGCGGCGCATCGCCGGGCGCTACGTTCGCGTGCGCGCCGGCTACGGCTTTGTTGAAGTGCTCGGCCGCGCCGCCGACCAGTATCCGCGCGACATCCTCATTCCTTCCGGCATGGAGGGCAGCGCCCTGCACGGCGATCGCGTCGAGGTGGAAATCGTCCGCCGTGATACGCGCCTGCGCCGGGTGGTCGGGCGCGTCGCCGCCGTCACCGATAGTGTGCACGAGCTGGTGATCGGCATCCTCGAACACCGTCGCGGCGGTTGGCGTCTGCTGCCGGAGAGCACGCTGTTGCCGCCGGTTGACATTCTCGGAGTGCCGGCGTTGAAACCGGCACAGGCGGGCTTGGTGGCGCGAGTGCGGCTGACCCGGCCGCCGGCACCAGAGCGTGCTCCCGGCGGCCAACTCGAAGAGGTGCTGGGCGCAGCCGATGATCCCGAGGTGCAGTTTCTCACTATCGCCGCCGAGCACGGGCTGCGCACGGAATTCCCGCCGGCGGTGCAGGCCGAGGCGGCTGAGCTGCCGCCCGATCCGGCCGAGCACGACCTCGCCGGGCGCGAGGATTTGCGCGCCCGGCCGTTCGTCACCATTGATGGCGAGAGCGCGCGCGACTTCGACGATGCGGTCTGCCTCGAAGAGACACGCGCTGGCTACCGCCTGTGGGTAGCGATCGCCGATGTCTCCCACTACGTGCGGCCGGAGTCGGCGCTGGATGCGGAGGCGGCGCGGCGCGGCACCAGCGTCTATTTTCCCGACCGCGCCATCCCCATGCTGCCGCCCCAGTTGTCCGCCGAACTGTGCTCGCTCAACCCGGGGCGGCCACGTCTGGTGCTGGTGGCGGAGATGCGCTTCGACCGCGGCGGGCAGCGACTGGCGGCGCGGATTTATCGCGGCGTGATCGTCAGCCGCGCCCGCCTCACTTACACCAAAGTGGCCGCGCTGCTGTCGCAGGCCGGCACCCCGGAAATCAACGCCTGGCGCGCCGAATTCGCTCCGCTGTTGCCGCAGTTGCAGCTCATGCACGGCTTCATGAACACGCTCTACCGCAACCGCGTGCAAGCCGGCTCCCTTGACCTCGACTTGCCCGAGGCGCTCGTCGATCTCTCCGAAGAGGGCCGCAGCGTCGGCGTGCGGCTGTTCCAGCGCAACGACGCCCACCGCCTGATCGAGGAATTCATGCTCGCAGCCAACTGCGCCGTCGCCGTCTTTCTGCAGGCGCAGCAGATACCTTTCCCCTACCGCATCCACGAGCCGCCCGATCCCGCGGACATCGACGATCTCAACCGCTTCTTGGGGCCCTTCGGTTTCCACGTCGACTACCGCGACCGCGTTCAGCCACGCGAGGTGCAGCACTTGCTCAACCAGTTACAGGGCCATCCGCTGGCGCGTGTGCTTTCACGCCAGGTGCTGCGCTCGCTCAAGCAAGCGCAATACACCACCGCCAACGCCGGCCACTTCGGGCTGGCGTTTCCGCTCTATTGCCACTTCACCTCACCGATCCGCCGCTATCCCGACCTGCTCGTGCACCGCCAACTCACGCGCTGGCTCGACGGCGCGCCGGCGAATGCCGGCGCCGAGGCGATCGAGGCGCTCAGCCTTCAGAGCTCGCAGGCGGAGCGTAAAGCCATGGAAGCCGAGCGCGCCATGCTCGATCTCAAGAAGGCCGAGTTCATGCTCGCACACCTGCTCGAACCCGAAGCGGGCACAATCGTGTCGATCGTGTCCTTCGGCTTCTTCGTCGAGCTCGATGCCTATCCGGTCGAAGGGCTGGTGCGCCTCGACGCCCTGACCGACGATCGCTACGTCTTCATCGAGCCGGAGATGAGCCTCAAAGGCATGCGCAAAGGCCAGCGCTTCCGGCTCGGCGACCGGGTGCGGGTGGAGGTCGTGAACGTTTCGCTGCAACGGCGTGAGATCGACTTGGCGCTGCTAGAGCGGCTAGGCCCCATCGAAGTCGGCTCCCGTCAACGTCCGAAACCCGGGGCGCGCAAGCGCTCAGGCTCTGGTGACGGGCTATCCTCAGCCCGTTCCCCACGCCGGCGGCGGGAACACAAGACGTGAGCCGGCAGCCACAGCGGCTTTTTTTCCTTCTTGCGACCATGCTGCCTCTGCTACACTACGCGGCGTGGGGCGTACCCCGCGGATAAAGGATCACCATGCCAAGACGCAAGCGCTCGGGCCGCAAGATCGTTCAGCGCGCCGCCGAGTGGGATTCGCACCTACTCGAGTCGGCCGGCATCGTCAGCACCGGCCCTGCCGGCCGCGAGGATGTAGTCCGTAGCTTTGCCAGCTTGGCGCCGTGGACGCCGGAAGATCAGGCGGCCGTCGCCGAGCTAGCCAATGCGCTTGCGGGCGATATCGAGGAGATCGCCCGCCCACTGGCCGAGGGCTTGGCGGCTCGGGTCAGCGAGCACGTCTCGGGCCCCGACGCGGTCGAGGCACTGGTGCAGGTCAACTCGTGGCTACTGGCCAACATGCTCGACAACTTCCGCACGGGCGACTTGAAAACGCTGTTCCAGGGAACCCTGGAGTACGATCTCGGCTTGCTGCGCTCGCAGCGCGAGTCCGATCCCGAGCTGCGCTCGACGTTGACGCAGCTGTATCTCTCGCTCGAGACCGCCGCCGCGTTGATCATGGCGCGAGCCCGCCGGCGCTGCGCCGGCAATCCGCAGCTGCCGGCGATGCTCGCCGCTTACAGCCGCCTAGCGCTGCACTGCGGCGCGATTTTGGGACAGGCCTTCTACGAGGCCCGCTCGGAGGAATTTCGTGAGGCTTTGCGGCTGACCACGTCGCTGCTCGAAGCCTCGCGCGAACTCAACACGCGCACGGCCTCGGTCAGCAGCGTGCTGTCACACCTCTCGCGCATCGTGCAGCGCTTGGTGCGCTGCGACAAGAACATCACCTACTTGTGGCGCGACGCCGAGCAGGCTTATGTCGGCGAGACCGGCTTCGGCTTTAGCGTCGAGGAGCTGGCGCAAATCCGCCGCCGGCCGGTCCCGCGTGGGGCCTTTGCGCTGATCGACGCACTGCTCAACGGGCAGGAAGTGACCGGCCGGGACGATGCCCCCCACATTCCCGCGGCGTTGCTCCATCGTTATGGCGTGCGCGCCTATGCCGTGTCCCCAATGCTCACATCTCAGGGCAAACCCTTGGGTGCACTGGCGGCGTTTCGACGCACCCCGCAGCCGTTCGGAGCCACCGATCTGCACATCCTGCGCGGAGTCGCCCAGAACTCGGCGCTGGCGATCGAAAACGCCTTCCTGCTCGAACGTCTCGCGCGCGAGGCGCAACTCAAGCAGCAGGCTGCCGGCGCCGCCCGCGACAGCGAGCGCCGGCGCTTGGCGCGCGAGCTCCACGACGGCGTGTTGCAGGACCTCACGGCGGTCAAGCTCCGCATCGAGGGCGAAGGCCGGCAGGCCAACGGCGCCCGCCTACAGGGCGCCGCCGACGCCGTCATCCGGGTCATGGAAGAACTGCGCCGGGTGGTCGATGAGCTGCGTCCTCCTGACCTCAGCAGCGTGTCACTAGCCGAGGCCATCGCCTCCCATGCCCGCGTACTCACGCGCGGCCACGGCATCGGTCTCGAACTCGAGCTCGCCGAAATCGAGGTGGCGGATTGGGCCACGCGCGACGTTTACCGCATTGCCCAAGAAGCGATCGCCAACGCCGTGCATCACGCCAACCCCTCGCGCCTAGCGGTGCAATTGGCCCGGCGCGAGAACAGCACTGTGCTCAGCATCAGTGATAACGGGGCCGGTTTCGATCTCGCGGCCGCGGTGCTCGGCGGCGGCATCATCGGCATGCGCGAGCGCGCCGCCGCGCTCGGCACCGACTTCGACATCGTCACTGCGCCGGGACAAGGCACCTCGGTCCAATTAGTGGTCCCGTCGACCTCCGCCCGCCAGCGCCCGCGCCGGACGGCCCGGGCGCAAACGGCCAACGCCAACGGCGGCGCCGCGAGCGAGCCCGTGTGAGCGCACTCGGCTATATAAGGATCTCAGGCCGGGCGCTTACTCCGGATCTTGGAAGCGCGGCGCGCGTTTTTCCAGATTGGCCTGGACCGCCTCGACTTGATTGGGGCGGGCGATCAGCGTCAGTTGAATCGCTTCTTCGAGCCTCAGCCCTTCTTCGACACTGCCGGCGAAGGCGCGGTTGAGCAGGCGCTTAGCGGCACGGATAGCATCGGGCGAGCGCTGCGCCAGCTCGTGCGCCAAGGCCAGGGCGTCGTCCAGCGGCTTGTCACTGACGCGCGTCGCCAAGCCGAGCGCGGCGGCCTCGCTGCCCGAGATCACGCGCCCCGTTAGCGTCAGCTCCTTGGCGACATCGAGTCGCACCAACCGCCGCAACGTTTGCGTGCCGCTCATGTCGGGGATCAAACCCCACTTGATCTCCATCACCGAGAGTTGGGCATCGGGCGTTACCAGGCGTAGGTCGGCGCCGAGCGCGATTTGCAGGCCGCCGCCAAAAGCGACACCGTGCACGGCCGCGATTACCGGCACCGGCAGCTCGGCCCAAAGCCAGCCGGCGAGTTGGGCGTAATTGGCGGGACTACCCTCGGCGCGGTCGAGCAAGCCACGCGACATGCCACGCTCAGGGGTGCCGGCCGCCATTGCCATGAAGCTGGCGAAGTCGAGGCCGGCGCAAAACGCGCGCCCGGTGCCTGACAACACCACCGCCCGCAGCGCGCGGTCGGCGGCCAGCGCTTTGCCGGTCTCCACCAAGCCCTCGAACATCGCCTGATCGAGGGCGTTGAGTTTCTCCGGCCGGTTCAGCCGCACATCCGCGACGCCGTCTTTCAGTGACACACTAACACGGTCAGACATTACCGTTCTCCTTTCGCACCGCCGGCACCCGCGCCACCGTCGCCAGCGCGGCCATCATCGCAGCCGGCGCATCCGGGTGCGCATAATAGCGGGCGAGCAACCCAACGGGAACCCACGCTGACTTCACCGTGCCTCGCCCTGACAGTGCCGCGGGCTCTGTCAGCGCGGCGCCTCGCCCCCGGCGCGTCGCGCTATCCACGCTGTGCCGCGCCGGAGTATGCGCTGCCCGAAATCGACTGCCGCCTCGAAGGGCATGGGTGAGGCTAGGATATGCTCGTCGCCGAGGTTCAGCAACTGCGGTGCGACCTGGCGTTTTAGCTTAGCAACCGCGCGGGCGTCGTAACCAGCAGCGACCCGCAGCAACCCACGGCGCAGGGGCCAGAGCCACCAGCGGATCACGAACGAGGCCCCGAAGTCGAGGAGCACGGGCCTCCCCTCGGCGGTGCGCAGCACGTTGCGCTTGACGTCGCCGTGCAGCACGCCGCGCGCACGGAGGTTGGCCAGAATGACGGCCAACTCGTCGAAGAACGCGGCGGTAAAGGCTGTGGGTGCGCAGGCGCCGGTGTGGCGCCCAGCGATGTACTCCAGGAGCAAGCCGTCGCGGCCGGCGGACCCGAGTAGTCTGGGAACGCCCTCGACGCCTTGTAGCCGTCGATAAGCCGCCAACTCGCGCCGCGCCATCAGTGCTCCGACCGTGCGACGCAGCCACGCGGGCGCAGGCGAGAAATCCTTGCGCAGCGCCGGCTGGCCGTACCGCTGCACCACCTGCACCGCCGCGCGCGCCCCGCCACCTTCGCGCAACACCGCCACCAGTTGCCAGTCCTGGCTGTCTCGATCTAGCCGGCTCGTGCCGACTTCGTGCTGGGCCATCGTACGGTCCCGTAAGAGTTCAGCCGCGGGGAGAACCAATCATGGAAGCGAGAGCAGCTGCGGCCACCACGGCTGATTGCGTAAATGGGCGATGATTGCGCCGATGACCGGCAGCCACATCCACCTCGCCGCCCGGCCGCACTCAATCCGCAGGCCTTTGATCCGCACCTCGATCGTTTCGCCAGCATGGAAGTTCGCTAGCCGCGGCCGGTAGCGAGCGACCCGCTGCGCGTACTCACTGTACTGAGCGCCAAAGCGCGCGCGGAGATAGCGCTCCTCGCCCGGTACCGTCGCAGCGGTGTACGCAAACACCATCAACCCGATGGCGCTCATCATCGTAAGACTATGAAGGAAGAGGCCGACCGAGAGTGCCATGAGGCACGAGCCCCAATACAACGGGTGGCGGCACAACGAGTAGGGGCCTTCAGTCACCAGAGCTTCAGCCTTGCGCCCGCCGATGTAGAGGGTCGCCCAGAAGCGCAGGGTTGCCCCGGCCAAGAAGCTGATCCAGGCGAGCGCGTCGGCGGCGATGTCGAACCAGACTCCCCCGGCGATCATAGGCCGAGAAAACAGCGCCAGGCCCCCGGCGGGAATCAGCACCGCCGCAGCGATGCGCCCGCGCCAACTGAACCACCACCCCTCCGGCCGATTGGGTAGCGCAACAGTCTTGCCCACCTTGTTGCTCATGCCCCGCCCAGCCCACCATCGGGTTTACAGTGTGACTATTGACGTTCGAGCACAGGCATACATCCACGCCTTGAGCGCGTCTTCGCCCGCCGGCTGTGCCCGAAAGCACGTCCAGTTGTAGGCAGCGCCAACCAAGCTGACCTGCGCCGCGCGCCAGTCAGCTTCCGGTTCTTCGAGCCAGGTAGGTGCGATCGCTGGAGCATCCGCCACGCCGGCACCATGGCACGGGTGGGGGCGAGCCGCAAACGAGTGCGCCACCCGCAAACCCACCACCGCTGGTGGAGCACGCACGGCGGCTCGGTCTTAAACTGGTGGTGACAAACTAACAGAGCCCTAAACCAACTGCGATGGCGCTCAGCAAAGGCGTACCAGCGGCCCAGCTGATCGAGGACTTGCACTGGATCGATCCAACCAGCGCGGTATTCTTGACGAAGCTGGTCGGTCTGGTCGCCACTGGCCGCCTACGCGGAGATGGCAACCGACAAGCCCCTTGCCGCTGTTGACGCGCAGATCGAGGTGACGTCAGGAGACGGACTGCCCTCAGCCCGCTCTTCTTGCGCAAAAGCGATGCCGCATCAGATGGCTCGCGTGAGGGAGGACCGGTCGTAGACCGCGTCGACCTCCAGGTTGATGCCCAGCGCGGATCTGACCCTGCCCGACTTGTGGCCTCTGGACACGGAGGTTGGATTGCGGTAGACGTACATGCGTGACGGCGGTGGTGGAAGCGGCGGGGTTGGTTTTTCCGGTCGGTGCGATCGATGCGATTCGC
>JACQVA010000090.1 GCA_016210005.1 Deltaproteobacteria bacterium
ATCGGGCTGCCACGCATGGACGACATCGCCGAGTTCTTCAAAGTCTTTGCCAAGCTTGCTGAAGGACCCTAACATCTCACGTCACCGTGTCCAGCGAACACTTCTCGGGCAGGATCAGATGCTAAACAGGACGCATGATGCTGGTCGCGCTGATTCCCCCGCCGTCGGATCCGGCATTCGCGGCCGCGTTCTACAGCAGCATGTTGGGCGATGGTTGGAGCGTGAGCGGTTTCGGCAACCAGGACGACGTGCCCGATGGCGTTGCTGCCGAGGTCGAGTTCGTTATTGCTCCGCCGCCGGGCCCGGTGGACGCCCGCCTGATTGCACGGGCGCCGAAGCTGAAGCTGATCCAAGTTCCCGGGCACGGCTTCGACCATGTTAATGTCGCCGACGCCGCTGCGGCGGGCGTGCCGGTCGCCACCGTGGCCTCATCCGGCGCGGAGGCGCACACGGTGGCCGAGATGACGCTCCTGCTCGCGGGCGTGGCGATCCGGCGCATTATCGCGGGCGACGCGGCGGTGCGCGCGGGCAACTGGGGGAGCCTCGCCATGCTGCAGCATGGCGTCTTGGAGTTGGCGGGCAAGACGTTTGGAATCATCGGCTTGGGGCGTATCGGGCGCGAAGTCGCCAAGCGTGCCCGTGCGTTCGATATGCGCGTCATCTACAACGCCGCCGCGCGTTCGGATCCCGCGACCGAGATGAGTCTGGGGGCGGAGTTCCGGGAGTTGGATACCCTTCTATCCGAGAGCGACATCGTGTCTCTGCACCTTCCCCTGACACCGCAGACGCGCGGCCTGATCGGCGCGCGCGCGCTGGCGCTGATGAAATCCCAGGCCGTGCTGGTCAATACTGCTCGCGGCCAGCTCGTCGACTCCGCCGCGCTGGCGCGTGCCCTGAGGGAGGGGCGGATCGGCGCGGCCGCCGTCGATGTCTTCGATCCCGAGCCGCCGCTGCCGGATGATCCACTGCGGCAGGCGCCGAACTGCGTGCTCTCGCCGCACATGGCCGGCGTAACCGCCGAGTCGGTGATGCGAATTCTCACCGCTGCCCTCGATAACTGCCGGCGGGTTGGCCGCGGCGAACCCCCGCAAGACGTAATTGCGGCCGCGGACGGATGTCACGCGTGAGGTGGTCAGTTGGAAACCACGATGGTCGCGGGCTGGTCGTGGGCGGAAACGATGGCAGGCTTCTCGGTGACGCACGCGGGCCGGCTCGCGTCGCCTCGGGGCGGATGCTACAAATCGGCTCTGACCGACACGGTTCCGGAAATGGTGGCTGATGGCGAAGTTGCGTGTGCTGCACGAGAGCGGCGAGCCCGAGCGGGTAATCGAGTTCGACGTGAGCAAGTCTCCCTTTCAACACGACGGCCGGCCCGGCTCGATTTTGGACGTGCTGCTGGGCCACGGGGTGCACCTCGGTCACGCCTGCGGCGGCAACTGCGCTTGCACCACCTGCCACGTGGTCATCAAGCAGGGGGCCGAGCTGTTGTCGCCACAGTGCGAGAGTGAAGATGACCTGCTGGATAAAGCACCGGGGCTTACCCCCACCTCGCGCCTGGGTTGCCAGGCGGTGGTAGAGCGCGACGGGGAGGTAGTCGTGCTGATCCCGCGCTTCACCATCAATCTCGCATGAGCGGATCGGGAAGCATTGCGGCCGGCGCGACCACGGGCATGGCGGACGCACTTCGAGTGACATACGAGGCCGTCGTCGAGCAGATCATCGAGCACGACCGGACGACCCGCTCGCTGTGGCTGCGGCTGCCGGCCGATCGACCCCTGCGGTTCGTGCCAGGCCAGTTCATATCGCTGCAACTGCCGGCCGGCGGGCAGACGCTGACGCGGGCGTACTCCATCGCTTCGGACCCCGAGACTGCTGACTGCCTCGAGCTTTGCCTGGACCTGGTCCCGGACGGTCTGGGCTCGCAGTATCTGTTCAGCCTGCCGCTGGGCGCGCGCATTCACTTCACCGGTCCGTGGGGCGCGTTCACCCTGTCCGCGCCGCCGGCAGCTGAAGTCGTGTTTCTGGCCGATGCTACGGGGATTGTGCCGATCCGGCCGATGCTGCGCCGGGTGCTCAGAGCGGAGCCCGGGTTCCCCGTCCGCTTGCATCACCGTGCGCCCGCGGCGGCTGGGCATCTGTATTCAGACGAGTGGCAGGGCTGGCAGCGCACCTGCCCGCGCTTCGAGTTCGACGCGCTTTCAGCTGACAGCGCCAGTGCTCTGCTGGCGTTGACCCGCGACCGCTACGTCAACGGGGATGGCGACCGCAGCCGACACTTCTACGTTTGCGGCGTTGGCGACATCGTGACCGAGTTGCGCGACCTGCTGCGCGGTGCCGGCTACGCGCGCCGCGCGGTGCAATACGAGAAGTGGTAGGCAGCGAGGTGGAGAGGCAGAGATACATGGCGGGGCGGACGCCTGCGCGGCCGTGGGTGACGGTGGCTAGGCGGTTTCTCGAACGCGGGTGTGCCGGCGGCTTGCTTGCGGGGTTGTCATGGCGCCGGTAGTGCGAGCGGTGGGCGGCGTTGTCGGCGCGAGTCTGCTGGTGGCTGGGATGCTGTGGCTGCGCCATTACGTGCAAGCAACACAGCCGGAAGCGCAGCCGGCGCCGGCCGAGCGGCGGCTGGCCGCGGCCGAGCTGCCGCGTGTGCGGCGCGGCGTACCCGGCGGTGCGCCCATGAGCGAGCCGGCGGACGAGCCGGCCGCGGGGTCGGATTTCAGCCCGCGGTTGTCCGGCGGAATGGCGCCGCCGCGTATGGGGGTGACGCCCGGCGCGGCGCCGAAAGCGCCGGGGGCAACCTCGCCGCAGCGCGGCGGCGCCGCCGCAGCTACCGATGCGGCGCCGGCTGAGCCGCCGGCGGCCGTAACCCCGGAGACAGGTCTGGCCGCGGCTGTTCTGTCGGTCAGCTTTGACGGCACCACCAGCGCGGCCGATCAGACTCCGCCGCTCATCGAACAGGATGTTACCTTGGACCCGAAAACCGGCGCGGCGTTCTTTCCGCCGACGGCGGTGCTGGCGTATGCCGATGCCGGTGGGGTTGATCCCGATCAGGGCACAGTCGCCCTGTGGGTGCGGCGGGAGACCGATCCGGCCGACGGCAAGGAGCGCCAACTGATCTCCTTGCTCTCGGGCGGCTGGCCGAACCGCCTCGAACTCGGCATGGGGCCGACCGCGATCCGCTTCATGCTGACGACCTCCGACGGCCGCGAAACTCCCGTCGGCAGCGGCATCAAATGGGGTGCCGGCGAGTGGCATCACGTGGCGCTGACTTGGGGTGAGGCGCTGTTGTCGATCTACCTCGACGGGATGCTCAGCGATCAAGGGACGTACGCCGGCACCTTCGCGCTGCCGCCGGGGACGGCGCTCTACGTCGCTTCGAGCCGCAAGGAGATCGATCCGGCGGCGGCGCCGGTATCGCTGCGCAGCTTGCTGGTGTTGCAATACGCCGCCAGCTGGGAGGAGATCGCACAGATAGTGACCGAGACGGTGCCGCCGCACTAGGCTGGTGGCGTGATCGGTGCCGCGGGAAGCCTCCACCCCGCCTTGCCCTGTTCGTCTCAGGCGTCGGCACCTTGCCGGTGTAACCGGCGCACGGGGGAGGCCTTGATGAGGATCATGACGCTCCAGGCGACGGCGAGAACACCGCCGCGCCTGAGCGCCAAGACGTTAGAGCAGGTGTTCGGCGAGCCGGTCACGCGTACATGAGCCGGCGCCTCTTTGGTTCGGGGATCGGGTCGCCGAATTCTGTTGCCGTGTCGATCCAGAGCTGCATGGCATCCTTAGCGTTGGCGAGCGCAGCTTCCTGGGTATCGCCGTGGGCCATGCATCCGGGGAGCTCCGGTACCTCAGCTACGAACACCCCGTCCTGGTCGCTCCAATAGAGGATGATTTCGTAGTTCAGCATTACGTTGGGCCTCCGAGCTTGTGCTTCAGAATTGTCGCACGCACTTGTCGCACTTGGTGTAAGCGGGTGACCAACTCCAGGCCAGCGGACAAGCCGGTTTGGCACAGTGTGTGAGTCTTCCGGGGCGGGTTGGGGGGTGATGCGTGTTACGCGGCCGCGGCCGTCTGTTCGGGCCGCAGGCGTTTCCACTCGCGCGGCGTCAGCTCCAAGACCAGCCGCGCCGGGTGCGTTGAGACGCGATCGAGACATCGCGCAGATACACGAACGGATTGATCTGGAGGTGTTTGCACGTCTGCACCAGCGAACACAGGATCGCGGTGCGGTGTGCCGCCGCTTCGCTACCCGCAAAGAGCCAATTCTTGCGGCCGAGCACGATCGGCCGCAACGCCTGCTCCGCGCCGTTGTTGTCGATCTTGAGCCGCCCGTCTTCGGTGTAGCGTGTCAGGGCACCCCAGTTGCGCAGCGCGTAGCCCACGGCTGTAGCCAGCGGACTCTTCGGCAATGCCGTTGCCGCTTGCTCCTGCAGGTACGCGCGTAGTCTCTCCAGAACCGGTCGCGCTTGTTCCTGCCGCAACCGCCGTCGTGCGGATGCATCGAGATGCCTATCGCTGGCTGTGCGCTCGATCCCGTAGAGCTGCCCGATCAGCGCCAACACCTGCGCGCAGGCCAGCGCCGCCGTCGGCATCGCTTCCTTGAAGTACCGCCGCGCATGCGCCCAACAGCCGACTTCGATGATCTCCGGATGCTGGGCAAACACGTCGTCATAGGCGGGCGCGGCGTCCGCCTGCAGATACCCCCGGTAGTCGGCCAGCATCCGTAACGGCCCGTCCCGATTGCGCAACCAGGTGAAGTCGTACACCACATCGCCCGCCTCGGCCCGATACACCCACAAGTGTCCGGTGCGGATCTCGGGCGCGCGACTCGGGTCCTGCACATCCAGGGTCGTGTCGTCACATTGAATCCAGGGCGACTGGCACACCTGCTCCCGGTGCATCGCCCGCACGATGGGTTCCAGTAAGTCGGCCACCGCCCCGTTCCACTCCGAGAGGGTGCGTCGAGTCATCTCCACGCCGTGGCGCGCGAAGATCTGCTCCAGGCGATACAGCGGCAGGTGATCGGCGTACTTGGAGGTGACCACGTGCGCCAATAAGCCCGGCCCCGGTCGTCCCTTCTCGATCGGCCGGGCCGGGAGAACCGCCTGCACCACACCCTGCTGGCAGCTCACACAGGCGTACTTCGGCCGCACGTACTCCCGGATCACAAACGACGCCGGCACGTAGTCCAGCTCCTCGGTGGTGTCTGCCCCGATGCGCACCTTGGCGCTGTCGCAAGTCGGGCAGTGGCGCTCACTGGCCGGTGGCACCACCTCGATGCGTTCGCGGGGCAGATCGGCGGGCAAGCGCCGCCGGCTGGGATGACGCCGACGCCGCGGCGCCCGTTCGCTGGTCTCCTCCCGCGCTGACTCGTCCGTCGTCTCGGCCTGGACCGCTCCGGCCACCGCCGGCTCGAAGGGCAGCACCCCTTGCTCCACCACCGGCACGCCCTTCTCGCTGCGCCGCCCGAACAGCCTATGCGTCAGTAGCTGGACCCGCTGCCGTAGGGCCGCGTTCTCTCGGTTGAGCCGATCGATCTCGCTGCTGAGTTCGTCGACGACCGCTTGGGTCTCTGTATCGCGTACCGCCACCACGTCTACCACCACCGGAGACTGCTATACCACAGTGATTATAGAATATCTAGATCATATAGAGCACCATCACGCATTTGTGTGTGGGCGGACGTACCGTCGGCGCTCGCGCACGACCTCGATCCCATCCAGGAGCAGGTACAGCTCCCGCGGGTTGATCTCCTCGCGGTCCAGCACCGCGAAGGTCCCGGCCTCCAGGCGCTTGTACAGCAGCCAGAATCCGTCCCGCTCCCAGACCAACAACTTCACCCGATCGCGCCGCCGATTGAAAAACGCAAAGACATGCCCCGAGAGCGGGTCTTGGCGCAGCACCTCCTGCACCTGGGCGCTGAGCCGATCGAAGGACCGGCGCAGGTCCGCAGCCAGTCCCAGTTAGTGCCCGGCTCGGGCCCTTCGACGTAGTTCAGAAAGGTGGCTGGGGTCAGGTGGCCGGGTCACCCATTGGAAGGCCGTTGTCAACTGAGCAAACGAGTCCGATCGCGGCACTGCCGCCTTCTTTTCCTTTAGCTGCCATCTTCTTCCCATCCGCTGTTAGCGGAACGCTTGAACGCACCCCGGATCTTCACTCTCGTCGGTTGCGGCGCGCAGGCCGCACCAGTCACTCATCTGGATCAAGACGCTGCGCTCACCCGTTCGCACGGGATCGCGCTCGTCCCTGACGCCGGTGGCGTCCCAGAAGACCGTGGGTTCCTGCGGAGCCCATCACCGACATCATCGGCGTGCGCGCCGAGCTACTCGGAGAGAGCTTCGACACCAACGACTCACAAAGCGTTGTGCTCTTCGAGCCCGGAGTGGACATACGCCTAGCGGCCGGTGCAGTGGACATCCTCCTCCGCCCCACCGCCGCCGCCGGCTTCACCGACGAGTCCCCCGACTGGGGCATCGGCGGCTCGGTGGCCCTGGCCTGGGATCCAATGCGCTG
>JACQVA010000091.1 GCA_016210005.1 Deltaproteobacteria bacterium
GCTGTGAGGTCACCCCAATGTACAGCGTGCCGTTCCGTTTGCTGGCCAGGATGTAACGCAGAACTGCTTGTCCATAGCGCCAAACGCCAAACTGGATTCCCGCTTTCGCGGGAATGACGGCCTTTCGCGGGAATGACGGCCTTTCGCGGGAATGACGGCCATAACACCGAACCACGTTACCCACAGATTTGTCGCGCACCCGAAGCGGCAAGAAGGCTGTGCGCGCTGAGCCTCCGGCGAACCCGCCGCGCCGCGATTCATTGGACGAGGCTGGGAACCCAGCTTGCGAGGGCGCGGACACCGCTATATGCCTGAAGCAATCCCGCCCAGGAGGATTCGATGGCGAGCATCCAGGTGTTGATGGTTACCGATATGGTCACCGCGCAGCCGGACGAAATGGTCGCGGAGGTGGCGGCGCGGATGAGTCGCAACCGCATCGGTGCGGTGCTGGTGGTCGAAGGCGGCCGGTTGCGGGGCCTGTTCTCGGAACGCGATCTAATGACCCGTGTCGTCGGCGAGCAGCGCGATCCCCAAACCACCCGCGTCGGCCAGGTGGCCACGGCCACCCTGGTCACCATCGACGTCAACGCCCCGTTGAAGTCCGTGTTACAGGTCTTCCGCGAAAACAAGTTCCGTCATCTGCCGGTGGTCGATGACGGCAAACCGGTTGGCATCCTTTCCACCCGCGACTTCCTCGAATACCTGGTTGAGGGCTTCGAGCGCTTCATCGACGAGAGCAAGTATAAACGCGACCTCGCCGAGGGCGTGGATCCTTACGACCATATCGGCGGCTCCTACGGGCGTTGAACAGCTTGGCGAGAGAACGATGCTCAGCCCGAGGCAAGGAACGGAAGACCCGAGTGCGGTGCCGCTGGCCGCCGGCGATTGCGGGGGCGGCGCGATCGACTTAGACTGGCGGTGCGTGGAGGATCTGTGACGACACCCACCGCCATGCGTGTACTGGCGCTCACCGGCCGCATTGTCTCGCCGGTGATGACCGCTGCTGCGGTAATGAGTCTCGGCCTGTTTGCCTGGCGCTCTTGGATGCGCCTGCGCCAGGAGCGCCGCTGGCAGGAAGACTGGGAAGCCTTTCGCCGCCAGCATTTCGACCCGCCGGCGTAAGCGCACCCGCACAGCGTCTGCGGTTATCCGACCGACAAGTGGAGGCGAGCGACTGAAGTTCTTCAGCCGCCCGGGGCGGACTCAGCCGGCTGCCGCTGCGGCTGCCACACTCCGATGCGGTCATCGAAGACGGCACCGAAGTACACCCGCCCGTTGTGCTCGGCCGCCGAAGCGACACCACCGACGGCGCTACCGTCGTGATGCAGCAGCAAGGTGGCCCGCAGCGCCGCCGGCTCGATCTCGAACAGCGACCACCCGGTGCGGCAAGGCGTGCGGCCAAAGGCGCAGGCCAAAAACGCGGCTCCGTCGGTGTGCGTGGCGACGAGGATCGTGCCCCGCGGACTGAGCGAAAGGTTGTCGGGATTGCCGCCGATGGCCACCTGCTCGGGCGTGCGCCCGGCCGCGGCCCCGGCTCGGGCTACGCGGCTGACGCGGCCGGAGCCGGTTTCGGCGTAGAAGACCGCCGCGCCGTCCGGCGTCACCAGCACCCCATTGGGACTCGCCGACGCGCTGCCGGCCAACTCGCGCCAGCCCGAGCCCGGGCGCCAGGCCAGCACCGAGCCCGTGTGCCCGCCCATGCCGCCCTTGAGCGTGTAGTACAGGCCGCGCCAGCCCGCCATCGTCGGCATGTAGTTGGAGACCATGATCTCCCCGTCGGCGGCCAGGCTGACGTCGTTGCCTGACATACCCGGCGGCAAGGGCACGCAGCCGCGCCAGGCTAGCACGGCATCGCTTCCACTGCCGGTGAGATCAAACAACTCGAGAGCCTCGCGGCCACCGTGCCCCACCACCGCGAGGCGCACGGCCCCGGCGGGGGCCGGCGCCGCCGTCACGCCGTGCGGCGCAAACACATCGGCGGCCGGGGGCTCGAGGCACGACGGCTCACCGGCGGGAGCCGGGCTGAGGTTCACGTCGCGTGCGGGCTGCCCCGTCGGCCACAGCCGCCGGGGCGCCGTCGTCCTTTGCGCCACCGCGTCGAGCGGCACGCCCACCAGCGATCCGCCGCGGTCGCCGCGCCGCATCTGGCTGACCAAGAGCAGCCCGGCGGCAGGCACCGCCTCGACGTCTTCGGGGTTGGCGAAGCCACAGATCGCGCCGACCGTACCCGGCGGCGGATTTGGGTTGCACGCCCCCCGCGGTTGGCCGGCACAGGCCAGCAAGCAGGCCGCGAGCGTGATCGGGAACAGTTGTCGCAAGCGCATGACGCCGGAGCTTAGCGCCATCGGCGTCGCGGCGTCAAAGCGGGAGCAGCGCCACCCCGAACCTCGGCGGCGGGCTCATGCCAAGAAGCGCAGTGCCAGGAGCACGGGCACACCGCCGTAGTACAACGCGGCGGCGGCGATCTCGGCCGCGCGCCGTGCGCCGGCGGCGCGCGCCGGCGCGGTCCACGCCGCCAGCAACACCGCGCCTTCGGCCAACCCCCGCCACACGCTGGCGTACAGCACCAGGTAAACCATCAGCGTGCCCCAGTATACGCCGAAGGTCTTGAGATAAGCCGCCAGGCCGACCAGGTAGTATTCGCCGAGCGGGCCGCCGTAGGCGATGTATTGGTGGGCGCGAAAGAGCACCGCCGCCGGCACCAGGGCGAAGACAACGAACTTGCCGGCGAAGTGGTACCAGCGGCGGCGCCGGCCGCGGGCGTGCGCATAGACGAGATTGGGATGGCGCAGCGCCGCGCGCGCGCTCTCGACCCCCTGGCCGTCGGCCAGCGCCAGCAGCAATGCCGTCGGGTCGGCGCCTTGCAGGCCATAGCCGAGGGTTCGCCCGGAGCGCAGCCGGAGCGAGAAGCCGGGTCCAGGTAGCGGCACGCGCCACGCCGCCACCGCTTCGATGGCGCGGCACGGGATTTCGAGCTGTAGTTCAGCACCCCGTACCACCAGATCACCGCCGCGAATCACGATCTCGGCCGCGTACGCCCGCGCCACCAGTTGGGCCGCCAGGCCCGGAAGCAGTACCAGGATGGTGACCGCGCGTAGCAGCATGAGCGGTGTCACCGGTGGGTCATTGGCGAGTAGCACCAGCAACAGCAACAGGGGCAGACTGACTCGGCTGATCGAGAACAGTCCGGCCGCGGCAATGCGCCAAGCCTGCGGATAGGCCCGGGCGCGCAAGCGGCTGGGCGTTTCCGTCGTGGTATCTTGCGGTCTGCGCATGAGAAATCGCGTTGCCGCGCTCGCTTACCTCGCCCGCCCAGGCTCAAGTCCAGGAAGAATCCAATGCCTTGAGGCTCAGTCGGCGTCGGTTGCTTCTTACACTGCCGCGGGCACGGCCCGAGACCCGGCAACCATATGAAGCTCATCCGGCGTTGTCCAGTATCGACTGCGGGCCGGATTTGGGCGAGCGCCGGCAGCTCCGGGCCCAGAGAAAGACGGCGGAGGGTGCGCGACAAATTTGTGGGTAACGTGGTTCGGTGTTATGGCCGTCATTCCCGCGAAAGCGGGAATCCAGTTTGGCGTTTGGCGCTATGGACAAGCAGTTCTGCGTTGGAAGATCGAGCTGATCGAAGCTCAGAACCCGGACTGGCGAGACCTCTATGACGAGATCGTGTAGCGCTGGCGGGTCGTAGCGAGCCGGTGCCGTGGATTCCCGCTTTCGCGGGAATGACA